>JAGRJB010000522.1 GCA_020442965.1 Pseudomonadales bacterium | reverse complement strand
GGAGACAGCCTGTAGCTCCAGGGAACTGGCATAGACACGCGTCGGCTCGGTCCACCGGCGGCCGCCGAACTCTGCTAAAATTTGGCGGTCAAGTCGGACGACCCAGAGAACGAAGGCGACGCCTGCCGCTGCCACGAGCAGCAGCACGCCAGAGCCTAGACTGAGTTTCCAGGGACTCCATTTCCGCGTCCGACGGGTCACAAACGGCACGCTACTGTAGGCTGTGGTGCGAACTCAATAGTTCCGCGCCACGGTTGTGATAACGCCGCGCTGGCGGCCTGATATGTAAGGAGCTCTGACATGATTCTGATAACGGGCGCAACGGGCAAGACCGGCACACATCTGGCAAAACAACTGGCTGCGAGCGGCCGCAAGGTGCGAGCCCTTGTGCGCACGGCCGACAAAGCCTCCGCCCTCAGCGCCGCCGGCGTTTCGATCGCGGCAGGCAATGGCGATAGTCCCACAGATGTCGCCGCCGCGCTCAAGGGCGTGTCGAGTGCGGTCCTGATCTATCCGAACGCTGAACATCAATTGGCGCTCGAAAAGCTGTTTGTCGACCAGGCGGTCGCGGCGGGCGTGAAGCATATCGTGAAATTGTCCTCGCCCGAAGCGCTGGAACACATGAAGAATCCAGTGCATCAAACACACTATCGATCCGAACAGTACATCAAGAAGTCCGGCCTCGCCTGGACCATGGTTCGCCCGAACTTCTTCATGCAGAATTTCCTGGGCAATGCCGCGACGATCAAATCGGAGGGCAAGTTCTATCTGCCGATGGGCGACGGTCGCGCGGCGATGACCGACACACGCGATGCCGCCGCGGTGATCGCCCAGGTGCTAACGACCCCGGGACACGAGGGCAAGAGCTACGACATCACCGGCCCCGCCGTACTGAGCTTCGCTGACGTCGCCGGTATCTTCAGCAAAGTTCTGGGCAAGCCCGTCACCTACGTCAATCAGGACGCGGCTGCCTACAAGGAATTCCTCGGCAAGTATCTCAAGAGCAGCTGGCACAACGATGCCGTATGCGACATCTTCCGGGAGATTCGTGAGGGCTATTTCATGCCGACGACTAACACATTCCAGGAATTGATGGGGCGCGAACCCATCTCTTTCGAGCAGTTCGTACGCGATTACCAGGCCGCCTTCTCCTGAGGCAGAGTCGATAGTCCGTGAGCGTCGCCCATCTGCAGCCGCTCCTCGACGGACCGATCGACGTCGTTGGTGACGTACATGCCGAGTACGAGCCGCTGCAATCCTTGCTGCAGCATCTGGGCTACGATACGCAGGGCGTCAACACGGACGGACGCCGGCTGGTGTTCGTGGGCGACTTGTGCGATCGCGGACCCGATAGCATCGCAGTGATCGATTTCGTGCGCGAGCTGATTGATCGCCAACTGGCACAATGCGTACTCGGCAATCATGAACTCAATCTGCTGCGTGGCGCGCACAAAGACGGCAACGGTTGGTTCTTTGCGACCGATCACGACCGCGCCAAGGGCCAGTATCGGGCGTCGCGGCATGCGAACGATGCCGAGCGGCGGCGCATCCTGGCATTCTGCGCACAGTTGCCGATCGCACTCGAACGCGCGGACCTGCGAGTTGTGCACGCCAGCTGGCACGCACCGTCGATCGCGAGGATCGTCGCTGACTCTCGCGACACCGTGAGCATCTATGCGGACTATGCGCAACGTCTGACCGATCAAGCGATCGCGCAAGGTCTACGAGCTGCCGCCGACGCAGAGGAAATACGCTACAAAGACGCGATCGTGGACCGCGACGCAAAAGTGCCGCTGCTTGTCGACAGTGGTCGCGAGGACGAGCTCTATCAGATGGGCAACCCCCTCAGAATTGTCACCTCAGGACAGGAGCGTCTCGCCAAGGAGCCGTTTTACGCGAGCGGCAAGTGGCGGATGTTGGACCGCGTCGAGTGGTGGGAGGACTACGCCGATCCAATACCCGTGATCTTTGGCCACTTCTGGCGCGCCTGGTCGACCGATGACTACGGCGTACCCGGACACCCCAAGCGAGATGTCTTTCCGGGCAAGGCAGCAAATCAGTGGTTAGGGCCCGCGCACGCTTCGTTCTGTGTGGACTTTTCGATCGGCGCACGTTTCCGCGAGCGAGAGACCTTCCCGCAGGGTCCGTTCAAGACCCGTCTGGCGGCCGTGCGTTGGCCCGAACGCGAGCTGATTACCGATCGCGGCGAGCGCTGCCCGTTGGTGGCCTAGGCAAGCCGCTCACCCCGTGAAACGTCCCAGAGTCTGTGGGCAGCGTTGGTCGCAGCGTCGGACGATTGCCACGATTGTCATCGCGCTGCTGTCCATCCCGGTCGCGCGTGCTGATCCGTCGCAGGATTCACTAACGACCGTCGAAGTTGTCGGCGCAAAGCCTGGGCCGGGGCTTTGGCGAGTCCACAGTGGTGACAATGTACTGTGGATCCTCGGCACGCTGGAACCGCTGCCCCGGCGTATGATCTGGCGTTCGCGCGAGATCGAAGCGGTCCTCGATAGAGCGGATCTCGTGCTCGCCGGCGGCGCGTCCGCTTCGGTCGACGGTGGCCCGATCACCTGGTTTCGTCTGTATCGACAGTTCCGCCGAACGCAGAGGCTACCGGGACAGCAAACGCTCGCAGACTTCTTGCAAGCTGACGACTACCAGCGCTTCACCAGCTTACGCGAGCGCTATGCGCGACGCGATCGTGACGTCGAGCGCTTTCGCCCGATTTTCGCGGCGTTTCGGCTCTTTGCCGGTGGCGTGGCCGCTGCCGGCTTGACTGCCGACGACGATATTCAGGAACGGGTTCTCAAACTGGCACGCAAACGGCGCGTGGAGCGCAAGCAGATCAAGCTCAAGATCGCGGAACCGCACGTGTTGTTAGCGGAAATCGCGACGACCGCCCCGCAGACTGAAGTGCGCTGCCTGCAGGCGGCTATGACGCGCCTCGAAACCGATCTTGATGCCCTACGATCACGCGCGCTGGCTTGGGCGGAAGGAAACATAGCAGAGCTGCAAGGACTTGCCTTTCCGGACGATCGCGAAGCCTGCTGGGATGCTATTCAAAATGCGCCGCGCATCAAAGCGCTCGCGGAGCAGGCACGGGACGAATGGCTGCAGGCGGCCATCGCCGCGTTGGAAGTCAAGTCAACGACGCTTGCCCTTACGGACATTTACAGCTTGTGGGGAAAGCGGGGCTTGCTGGATGAATTTCGCAAGCGGGGCTATGAGGTGCAGGAGCCCAACTGAGGCATGCACCTGCCAGTGAGGCCGGACCGCGCGACATGCAGAATCCTGACGTGAGCTGAGAAGTTCGCGCACCGCCCATCGGTAACGAGCGGTACAGGACACCGGCAGCGGAGCAATATTCGGATAGTCGACGCTCACGCGGAGCGCCCGTGTGCATCGCGCAGCAGATACTTCGCCGTCAGCTCCTGGGACGTCGCCCACAGCTTCGCAGCGAGCGCTGCGTCTTCCATCCGCCCGCCCGGCTTCACCGCATTGCAATCTTCAAAGTAGTAGCCACTGACTTCGGCGAGCTTGGGATACGTGGCAACATAGACGGTCGTCGCCGCGCCTTCCTGGACAGACTTCATAAAGGTCCAACCAATCAGGCTGCCGGCCAGCTGTTTCCACTTGGCGAAGTGTCTGCTGAGATTGGTATTGATAACGCCCGGGTGAACCGAATTGGAGGTTGCCGACGATCCTGCAATCTTCAGTCGTCGCGCGAGCTCCAGAGAAAACAGACCGTTTGCCAATTTCGATTGACCATACATCTTGTTAGGATCATAGCCGCGCTCGCCGGAGAGATTGTCGAACTCGATCCCCTCGGGCGGCGCCCAGCGATAGCCGAGACTACTTACCGTGACGACCCGACCCTGCGGCGCTTCCATAATCTGCGGCAGCAGCCGATTGACCAGCAAGAAGTGCCCCAGATGATTAGTGACAAACTGCTTCTCGAGCCCGTTCACCTGCTCGAGCTCGGGCAAGGCCATGATGCCGGCATTGCAAATCACGATGTCGAGGGTGCCGCTGATCGAGTGCACAGTTTCGGCACACGCCACGACCGAGTCGAAATCAGTCAGATCGAGCGCAACGGGAGTCAGTCTGCCCGCCAAACCTTGCATTGCAGCCGCAGACTTATCCTTGGTGCGCCCGGTGCCGATCACGTGCGCGCCGCGCAACGCGAGTACGCGCATTGTCTCGAGACCGAGGCCAGACGTGGACCCGGTGACCAGCACTGTCTTGTCAGTGAGGTTGAGACCCTCGGTTACCTGTTCAGCAGTCGATTCGGCGCCGAAACGACCGCTCGATACGCCGGCAATAACGGCACTGCCGCGCAGCGCGCGCCGCGTACTCAGCACTCGGTAGCCGGCGAAGCCCGCGACGGCCAGCACGCCACCACCTAGCAACAAAGTACGGCGTTTCATGCGACGGCTCCCGTCAGGTCGGTACGTTCGCCAAACTGCAGCTCTGCGAGTCGTGCATACAACTTGTTCGACTGCATCAGCTCATCATGCGGCCCAATGCCGACGATCCGGCCCTGATCGATGACCACTATGCGATCGGATTTCACGGCGGTCGCAAGTCGATGCGCGATGATGATCGTCGTGCGCGTTCGCATCAGATGCTCAAGCGCCTCCTGCACGAGCCGC
>JAGRJB010000521.1 GCA_020442965.1 Pseudomonadales bacterium | reverse complement strand
CGAACCAGCCCGGAAAACATCTTCGATGTGCGGCAACGGCGCCTTTGCTACGGCGGCTAACTCGTTCAAATCGACGAGCGGCAGATCATCACGCGGCGCTCGCTCAGCGCCGAACACATCGACCACGATCGACTCGTTGTGCGTCGGGTCGGCGCGCCGGTCTTCTACGCGGCGTTCCGATGGTGTTGCGGGTCGAAGCTCGGGCCGCTGTTCGGGTCGTGTCTCTGGGTGGGCTTCGGGCCGCGGCTGTGTGTGCCGCTCTGCGCGCGCCAACGGCGGCTCGAACTTCGGGACGAATTCAGTCGGTTCATCGAGTGCCGCCAGCCGCGCGTCGTCTTCGTGATAATCGGACGTCGGCATCGGCAACGCCTGCGTAACGTTCAGGGCGTCAAGCGTCGTGTTCTCGTGCGGTCCAGGATAGCCGTCAGCCTCTTGCAGCGACTGAATCATCTCCGGCGACGCTGTCAAGGTGTCGTGCAAGACCGAGTTCAGTTCTGAAGCAACATCGTGCATCGTCGCCGGGCGCGCGGCGGGCCGCTTCGCCAACATCCGCATGACCAGTTGCTCGAGCCGCGGCGGCACCGGATACGCAGGGTTCAACGGCGCCGCGGGCTCGTTGCGCACGCGCGCGATGTCGAAATTCGGATAGAACGGCGGCGCGCCCGAGAGCAATTCATAAGCCAGCGCACCCAGTCCGTAGATATCATCGGCAGCGGTCGGCGGCTCGCCGGCCAGTTGCTGCGGGCTCGCCGTAAAAGGCGATCCAGGTAGCGCGTTATCAGCATCCCCCGTGACGGCCGCCGACCCAAAATCAGCCAGTAACACGCCGCGGCCAACATCGAGCAAGACATTGCCCGACTTGAGATCACGGTGCACGACGCCACGCGAGTGTGCGTGCTCCAGCGCCCGCGCCACTTCGATCAGGAGGGGGACGATGCGCGTGTAGCGCTGCCCGCGCAGACTCCGCAAGTCACCCCCTGGCGCATAGGTCATCGGCAAGACAGCGCTGCGTTCGTCGCGCACCGGCTCGTACACGCGCAGCACGCCTGGATGATTCAGCCGCGACGACAAGGTGAACTCGCGCTCGAGCACCTGCCACGCCGCGGATGAATGCGTGAGCTGCGGATACAGGATCTTGAGCGCGACATCCTGCTCGCGCACTTCATCGTATGCGCGCCAGACTTCGCCGAAGCCGCCAGCTCCGATCTTTTCGCGCAACACGAAGCGGCCGCACAGGCGTGCGTTGGCTTCATTCATAGTGACTACCGAACTCTAGGGAACCTTGGCCGTGGCCGATTCAGCCGACCCTGTCTCTTCCAGATAGATTTGCCGCAACAACTGACGCCATTCCTTGTACTGCTCCTCAGCGGTGCCGGTCAGGCGCAGCGTACGACCCTCGACTTCGACGACCTGCGGCGCGACCTCAGCCTGAAAGCTCTCGCTCAGTTCCTTGAGCGATTCGGCGTGCGTGCGTGCGTCCGAGAACTTCTGGATACCCGACAGCACCGCGGCTATGCCACCCACCGCGCCGGCCGTGCGCGCGGCCGACTGCACATTGCGGCAAGTATACGCATCGCCCGCACATTGGTCAGGCAGGAGTATCGACGCCAGTACCGCCGCAGCGCCCAAACCTGTGCGCATGCGCGCCGATGACCGCGCCCGATCTTCCTTTTCGATCTCCGTGTAACTCGTCTGCCGCCACCCGCCGTAGGACTCCTGGATTTTCTCCGCGAAGCTCGAATAGTAGCCGTTGACCGTATCGATCACCGCATCATCGCGCTCGCGAATGCTGTCGATACGCTGCGCGAACGGATCGTTAGTCGCAGGCAGACGCGTAATGTGCAGGATACCCTTCTTGTCCGGCGCCGCGAAACCGGTCATCGCTTCGGGTGCAATGTCGCTGGCGAATTTCAGACGTGACAGCCGCTGCAACTCCTGACGGTCAGCCGCTGTCAGCTTCTGACGCTCCGCGAGCAAATCGTTAGCGATCTCCACATAGACATTTTGGAATGGATCGCGCGCCTGCAGTGCCGCGGTGCTCTTGTAAGATCCGAGATCGGCCAAACTCTCATAGCGCTTGTTGTCGATCCATGTACGCCCGGCCGAATCGCGCGCGGTGATCCGTAACACCAACTCACGTCCGGTGGATTGGACGATCTCGCCCGTTACCAGCAAATCCACGAACTCCGCATTCTGTGGTATCACACGCACCGCGCCCCACTGCGCCGTGGACTCGAGCGTCTGGCGCAGCAGCGTCGGTAGATAGCGAGTTTCAGCCTTGCGCAAATCCGGATAGATACGCAGCTTGGCGAGCGCTTCCGTATCGGCGGCCTTGTCGGCCGGGATGCCCGTGGCGAATTCACGGATGCCGACGTCGAGCAGCTCGTTCTGGGGAATCTGCGCGGTCGCCTGTACCGCGACCAGTTTCGGCAGCGGCTTGGTGTCTTGCACCATGCAACCACCGATCAGCGCGGCAACGATGACGACCAGTGCGGCAAACATGCGGTTCATTGCTAACTCTTTCCTTGCGTATTGCGCTTGTACTCCGCGTATTCTTTCCAGAGCTTGTCTTTCAGCTCCGGGTCCGTCTCGCGCTCGGCGGCACGCCGTAGTCGACGCGCAACGATGTCGTCGTCGCTACCGTCCGGGATATCGCGGCCCGCTGCACCGCCGCCGCCGCCACTAGCCGATGGACCGCTGGAGTCGTTTTCCTTGCCAGGCTCAGCCGCTTTGCCGTCTCGATCGGACTTGAGGTCGCCCGGTCTTGCACCCACGGAGGCCGAGCGTGTATCGGCACCGTCCGCGCCAGTACTCTGCGACCCGGAGTCGCGGCCTGCGGCACCACCACCCGCAGCCCGATCCTGCGCATCGCGTTCTCGCGCCACGCGCTCTTGCTCAGTCCGTAGTGTCGTGTCGAACTCGCCTAACGACTGGTCCAGCCGTCGGTCGAGTGCCGCGCGGCGTTCGCCAGAGGTCTGTGCCCCGGCGCCAGCGGCGGCGCGATCGGCCGGATCCGCTGCGGCCGGGAGATCCG
>JAGRJB010000520.1 GCA_020442965.1 Pseudomonadales bacterium | reverse complement strand
TGGGTAGACCGACAGAATGACCCTGGCGATGCGCGCTCGGTTCTCCTCGCACTGAGTCCGAGCGGGCGGTGCTTCTGGCGACGAGTTCGCGCCGCGGACCGGGCGTTCTTCCGACAGCTCGGACGCCAAGTCGGCTCGACCGACATTGGTAAGTGCGCGCGAACCCTCCGTCGTGTTCGCGAGGCGCTGGCGGTATAGCCCTCAATAGCGATTTTGAATCGGGCGCACTGCTACGGCCACAGACTTGCGCGTAAACTCGCGCCGATGAGTCGACTCGCGCCACTCCTGCTGATCACGTTGCTTGCGACGGTGGGCTGCCGTGAATCGGTGCTCAACCGTTCCGTGCTTGCGCTGACGGGTGCTGATTACGTCGATGCCCGCGCGCTCGACCTGAGACGGCTGCTGCCCGACGCGCCGGCGAACGATTCCGCCGTCACGACCGCGGATCTCGCGGAGTTGCTGCGGCTGCAAAACACCCGCACAACCGAGGACTGCGAGTACGCGGGCGCCGACGCAGTCGCCAAACCAGAACGATTCGCGGCAGCGCTCGGGCTACCAGCAGACTGGACCATAGCATCCACGCCGGCAGTTTCCACGTTGCTAGCTCGCGTGCGAGTTGTCGAAGGGCTGGCGATCCGTAGCGCCAAACAATCCTACGCCCGACCGCGGCCCTATAGACTCGACTCGCGCATCACGCCATGCATCGATCTTCCGGGCAGTGAATCGTATCCGAGTGGGCATTCGGCCTGGGCGGTGGTGACCGCGTTAGTGCTCGCCAATCTGGTGCCGGAACGGCGTGCACAGCTACTCGACCGGGCTGACGAAATTGCACAACACCGCGCCGTAGGTGGTGTGCATTATCCAAGCGATATCGCAGCCGGCAAGACAGCTGGTGTGGCGCTCGCTGCGCTGCTGTTTGCATCGCCCGCCTTTCAAGCGGATGAAATCGCTGCGCGGCAGGAATTGCGATCCGCGCTCGGACTTAGCGCGACGCACTGACGGGAGGTCGGGAGCCGCTCGGCTTTCGCCGCGCCGTATGAGGGTCTAGACTTTGGTTTACAACCAACCAAAGGAACGCCATGGCCCTGTCACTGTACGACGTCACGATTCCCGCCTATCTGCAGATACTGGGCTCCGTCGGGCGCCTGGTGGGCAAAGCCGAAGCCTATTGTACGGAGCAGAAATGGGCACCACCGGACATCATCGGCGCCAAGCTGGCCGACGACATGCTGCCCTACGGCTATCAGATCAAGGCGGTCGTCTCGCATTCTGTCGGTGCGATCGACGGTGTGCGCAAAGGCGTCTTTTCGCCCGACCGATCGCCATGGCCTGAGACTTTTGCGGGTCTGAAGAAGCTGACGACCGACGCGATTGCGGCGCTGGATGGCATAAACGCCGCCGAGGTCGAGAGTTTTGTCGGCCGTGATATGCGGTTCGAGATGGGCGAGATGCGCTTGGACTTTACTGCCGAAAATTTCCTGCTGTCTTTCTCCCAACCTAACTTCTACTTTCACGCGGCCACCGCCTACGACATTCTGCGCTGGAAGGGCATGCCAATCGGCAAGCGGGATTTCACTGGACGGGTTCGCGTCAAGAGCTGAGCGCCTTGGTGCATGATCCCCGGCCTGATTGACTGCGCTGCGCACGCCCCCGGAGTCGATGCCGAGTTGTTTGTGGTAGAAGGCCTGTCGGCGGCTGAGGCAGTGATAGCCGTGCGCAATCCCTCGTTCCAGGCGGTGATGCCGATCCAGGGCAAACCCTTGAACGCGTTGCGCGCGTCACCGGGGCGATTGCAATCGAATTCGTGGTTCGCGTCTCTGACCGACGCGCTGGGAGCGGCCGCCGGCTGCGCCTTGCCACTCGGTGAGCTGCGCTATGGTCGCGTACTGCTGCTGCTCGATCCGGATGCGGACGGGATACACATCGGTGCGCTGTTGCAGATGTTCTTCTACCGTTGCATGCGTGCCCTGTTTGAGCGTGGTCAGATCGAAATCGTGCACGCACCGTGGGGAGAAGTTCGGTCCGCGAGCGGTGCGCCATTTCTGGCCTATCACGAGCACGAATTCCAGCAACTTTGCCGACGCGAAAGCAAAATCGCCGGTACGCGCGTCGAGCGTATCCGGCATCGTGGGCTCGGCAGCATCACCCCGAGCCTACTCGAGCGTACCTGTATCAATCCGCGGACACGCACGAGTCGCGTACTAACCATCGGCGATGCCGAGGCGGCAATCGCGGTGTTTGGTGGCGAGCGAAGTCCACGTGAATGGGCCAATCGAGCGTAGCAAGCAGCTGCCGCGCCGTGCCCGGTCACTACCGAGCCGCGGCGCGACGCTGAATGCGCTACCTGAGCTGAATCAGTGCAGCGACGCGAGTTTTACGTCCTTGTGACCGAGCGCCTGAGCGACGTCATACATCGCCTGATTGAG
>JAGRJB010000519.1 GCA_020442965.1 Pseudomonadales bacterium | reverse complement strand
CCTGGCAGCGCAGGTCGCCTGCGGGCTCGGATATCTTGCGCGCCATACGGCTGTTGATCTGGCTTTCCAGAAACGCCAGTGACATCCTCAGCTCCGCTTCACTCGGCGCGCGAGCCAGGGCCATTCGAAAGCCAAGCGTGATCCAGTCGGCCCGGTCCGGTCCACCTTCGGCGATGAGTCGTTTCGCGAAGTCGTTCGCGCGATCGCGCAGGAACGGATCGTTGAGCAAAGCCAGCGCCTGGGGAGCGACTGTCGTATTGCCTCGTCTGCCGCAACTGGCAGAAGCATCCGGTCCATCGAACACCTGCATCAACGGATGCTGCACGACGCGTTTGTGAAACATGTACACACTGCGTCGGCGAGTGGCAGGTATGTCGCGAGCGTCCAGGGGATACGGGCTTTGGGTATTGCGCGCCTGCATCGCTTCGGCGGGGATCGGCGGCTTGAACGCCGGCCCGAATTGCTCCAGATTGAGCGTGCCGCTGACTGCCAGTAGCGAATCGCGTAGAATCTCCGACTCCATCCGCAGCGGTCGCCTCCGCCACAGCAGCCGATTGTCGGGATCGATTTTCGCGCGAGCTGCATCAAAAGCGGTGTCTTGCTGATAGACCGAACTCATCAGGATCTGCTTGTGTAGCCGCTTGAGCCGCCAGTCGCCGGCGACGAAATCGTGCGCCAGCCAATCCAGCAGTTCAGGATGCGAAGGCCGATCGGCCCGCACTCCGAAATCGTTGACCGTTCTCGAAAGTCCTTCGCCAAAATGATGTTGCCAGACACGATTGACGAACACCCGCGCCAGAAGTCTCCCAGCCCCCTGATCCGCATCGGTCATCCACTCTGCCAAAGCGCGCCGCTGTTGCGAACTTCGAACGGAAGGGGCCGCGCTCCGTGCCGCCTCCCAGTAGTCACCGACCGAGCGTGAACCAGTTAGCACGGTTAGGAAACCCAACCCGACTCGCTCCTGTTTCGAGTAGAAATCGCCACGTGTCAAGAGCCAGGTCGGCTGCGGCTCTCGGCTTGCTTCCGTAATGGCCAGAGCCGTGGGTATCGACTGCGGCCGCGCGCGATTCGCTCGATCGAGCTTCTGCTGCATGGCCGACCATTGCTCGCGCTGTTCGGGAGTGAATACAGAACGGAAATCGTCGTCGGTCAGTTTGAGCTTGTTTGCGTGAGATTGGCTGAGCCGTTTGGCCTGTTCCGACTCGGGTTGCTCCTTGAGCAAGGTTTTGTCCGCGTCACTGATGGAGAGCCCATCAATTCTAATGCGATGCAGGGCCGCATAGTGTGGCTCCTTCTGTTTAGCTAGCCAGTCGTCGAGTCGCTTTTGCAGTGGTTTCACGCGATCATTCCATCGCGCCTCTTCGCGATGGAACTTCGCGACGGTCGCACGCGACGCGATATAAACATCTCCGCGACTGGTACCGATGAACGCCGCTTGCATCCGGTAGTAGTCGCGGGTCGGGATCGCGTCAAACTTGTGATCGTGACACCGCGCGCAACCCAGAGTTAGCGCCAGAAACGTGGCCGCCACCGTGACGGCTGTGTCGTCCAGTTCGTTGTATCGCAGCCGCAACCGTTCCTCCTCAATAAACCTCGGTGTGAGTACTTCGATCGGTGCCGTCGTGAGCAAGCCGGTGGCAGCGATCGCTCGCGGATCGTCCGGTTCGTATTCGTCTCCGGCCAGTTGCCAGCGGACAAACGTCTGGTAAGACAGGTCATCGTTAAATGCACGAATGATGAAATCGCGGTAGTAATATGCGTTCGGGCGATCCGCGTCGGATTCTAGTCCGTCGCTGTCGGCATAGCGGGTCAGGTCGAGCCAGTGTCGCCCCCAACGTTCACCATAATGTTGGCTGTCGAGCAGCTTGTCGACGAGCTCTTCGTAGGAAGTCTCCCGAGAATCGGCAACAAACGCATCCACTTCGTCAGGCGTCGGCGGCAGGCCGATTAAATCGAAATAGA
>JAGRJB010000518.1 GCA_020442965.1 Pseudomonadales bacterium | reverse complement strand
ATCAAGAAACACCAGCACGATCGCGCCGCCGGGACTGCTGAGGGAATCGAACTGGTAACCCGCAGGCAGAAACGCGTAGCCATCGATGCCGTGCCGCTGCTGGTTGACTGTCAGTTCGCCTTCGATGACGAACAGCTCGAGATAGCTTGCCAGCACGAAGTCCCGGTCCGCAAAGCCGGCCGGCAACCTGATGAGCGCAGTCATCCCGCCATTGTCCGGGTCGGCGCTCAGGACTTTGATCGAAAGTGGGGGCCAGCCGAAGCCTCGCAGCCCCGCGGTGTCCCACGGGAGCTGCGGCGCATGTATGAATTCGATATGCGGTCGGCTCAGACGGCCTCCTCGGCAATCCCGCGCAGGATCGAGCTTTCGATCTCCTCTGTAACCTGCCCGCGCGAGGTCGTCAAGCGATTGACACTGACCGGTTTGACGTTCGTCGCGCCGGCGCGATGCGTGACGAGGCAGGCGTGAAATTCCCCGGGCCGCGATGCGGCAAAGCCAAACAACAGACGGACGCTGCCGATCGCCCGCTGTGAGATCGCATTGACGCGTTCGTCGCAAATAACGAAATAGCTGTCCGCCGCTTCACGGCCAACGAACGCGCCCTCGTCATAGAGAGCTGTGAGAAATGCATCGACCTGAGCGCGCGCGCGCTGCCAAAGCATTGGACTGTTGGTCTCGAACATCATCCAGCGTGTACCGTTCGCGATCGAGGACATGATGAACAACGCCAGTCGGCGGCTCGACAGGAAGCGCCAATCGGTGCTGGCGACGGCACCGGCCGCCAGTGTGCGCGGACTCGCCATGAGCCGCGGCGGCAATCGAGCGATCGAGAGTACGTTGACACCGGCATGCGTGAGGCGCAGACGATCGGCATCTGCTATCGGAACCGCGAGCTTGAGACCGGGGCGCAGCGCCGCGTCGTCAGCCTCTGCCGCGGCCCAGACTGGCCAGTTGTCATCCCACCGCGAAATGAGACCAGCGGCCGCGCCGCAAGAGCCAAACGACTCGACACGCCCGCGCAAGCGATCGTAGGCCGCGATGCGCGGATAGAACATCGCGGCGTTCTCGCTGCGAAACGGCCACTCTGGAAACCGCTCGAGCGTCGTTTGCGCATCGGTCCAACTCGAGGGCGGGTCCACTAACAAGATGGCATGGCGCTCGCGACAAAGGCGTGCCGCTACCAACAATGCCGAGAGCCCGAGATCCTGGGTACGGGTGAGCGGTGGTATGCACAGCAGGTTGAAATAGGGCGCCGACTTGAGCGCGAACATGCCGCTGTCATCGAGCGTACTGCCGATGATGTCGTAGTCGCTGAGCGGCGCACCATCGTCGCCATCGGGATTGGAGCTGACGTAACCCACGACGGTGCCCGATG
Organism: Pseudomonadales bacterium; assembly: GCA_020442965.1. Taxonomy (GTDB): domain Bacteria; phylum Pseudomonadota; class Gammaproteobacteria; order Steroidobacterales; family Steroidobacteraceae; genus CADEED01. The sequence continues at coordinate 4,503 of JAGRJB010000518.1, read as the reverse complement.
CTTGCGGCGGCGTGCGGTCCGGTCGTCGGACGGGCAACGGGCCGCGCAATCGTGCAAGCCGCGACTCTGTCAGTGCGTCCGCGACGAATCGGCCATCATCCGGTGCGATCGACAGGCCGCGAAAAATCTCCTGGTCCTCGATCTGCTCTGACCCCTTGGCGCGCACGCGCTGCAGGACGAGATTGAAGTGATCAGTATCTGTCGGAGCGAGGCCATCATAATCGACCGACGCGCGCAGGAACTCGCGCGATCCGGGCGAGATTGCCTGCAGGTTCAGGAAGGCATCGCCGACGGGCAGCGACAAAGTCGGTGGTCGAGCACCATTGACCACACGAACGACCAGCGCGACGCGGCCACCGTTCTCGAAGAACTGCTCGACGGCATAGGACAACGTGGAAGGCTGCCACAAGCCACCAAACACTTGTGTATATTCCGAGAAACTGCGCACGCTGACCGGATGGTTGACCGGGCCCTTGAGTGCTCGGCCGACAAAGGCAGCGATGTTGGAGGCCACGCGCGCGATAGCGTGGTGGGCGCCGCTACCTTCTGCGACGTCAAATCCGGAGACGCTGCTCTCTGCCAACGGTCATCCTCGCGAAACCGGGCCGCAATGTAGCATAACAACGCTGCACCGCATCACCCCTGTGCACGCGATAGACAAACGCCTGTTTCCCATCCCGGTCATGGCGGGTTCGGACACGCATCCGTCGCGATTGGACATTCAGCGTGTCACTTGCGCGTCCTTACGACCATAGACGATCCGATCGAGTGTGGCGACCGCGATCGGATGATAGTTGCCGCGGGCACGCGCATAAATCGCCGCCGCGCGCGCGGCGCCTGCTGGCGTCTTCATCAGGTCCTCGTACAAGGGCTTGATGAGCTTGCGGCGTCCGATCGTTTCGAGGTAACTCGCGAGCCGCTCGTAGGCAGGCGTGTATTCATTGCGAATCGCAATCCGCAACCAACTGTGCGCGATTTCATTGTTGCCTGTCGTGGTCAGGCCAAACGCATCATCCAGCTCGCTGAGCCTGGTGCGAACCGTTCGCTGCGGAAAATGATTGAGAAAGTGCAGCCACTCGTTCGTCGTCCACTCCTTGCCAGGGAGCGACGCCGCACTGCGCTTGCCCGCTAACCACTCATGCCGCGCTCGATCCACTGCTGCGAATGCAGTCGAATGCGGCAGCACCGCCGATGGCGGCAGGCCTGGCCGATAGAGCCATGCATCGATCTCGGCGGCACTCACGACGCCGGGACGTTCGGCGATCAGGTTCTGCTCGAGCCAGGCGCGAAACTGCTCCGTCGAGATGCTCTGGAACGCGAAATGATCAAAGTAGCCGCGCAGGAACGCATCGAACTCGGCGCGGCCGAAGCGTGATTCGAGCCAGCCGAGAAACAGCCGGCCCTTTTCGTAGGGCACGTCGGAGAACACATCGTCAGGATTGCGACCGCGCAAGTCGATGGCGAGGACGGTATCGGCAGGCGGCAGATCGGCAATGTCGGTGCGCAGATCCTGTAGCCCGAGCGCGTCCTCCATGTCGTGGCGGCGCTGACCATAGAGCGCCTGCAAGATGCGGCGCTCGAGAAACACGGTTACGCCCTCATTGAGCCACAGGTCGCGCCACGTCGAGTTGGTCACGAGATTCCCTGACCAGGAATGCGCCAGTTCATGGGCGATCAGCGCAACGAGACTGCGATCGCCCGCGATTACGGTTGGGGTAATGAACGACAGGCGCGGATTCTCCATGCCGCCGAATGGAAACGATGGCGGCAGGATCAGCAGATCGTAGCGGCCCCAACGATACGCACCAAACAACTGCTCCGAGGTCTCGAGCATCTTTTCGACATCGGCAAACTCAGCCGCGGCGGCGGCGAGCACGGGTGGCTCGGCATATACGCCGGTGCGCGGTCCGATCGCCTGGAACTCGAGCTTCCCGACCCCCAGCGCTAATAGATACGACGGAATCGCCTGCGGCATATCAAAGTGGTAGACACCGTCGGGCGCCAGCTGCGGATTGTTCGCGGCGCTCATCACCGCGCGCAAACCCACGGGTACGTGAATGGTGGCCTCGTAGGTAAAACGCACCTGCGGTGAATCCTGCAACGGCACCCAACTGCGTGCGTTGATCGCCTGCGATTGGCTGTAGAGATAAGGATCGGTCTTGCCCGCCGTTTGCGCCGCCGGGACCCATTGCAAACCCGATGCATCCGGGCGAGTCTGATAAGAAACTCGCAGTTTGAATTCAGCCGCGTTGAGTCCGGCTGGCAGGTCGATTTCGAGTGGCGTACCCAGGGTGCGATCGTACGCGCCCTTCTGAAATGGCAAGGCTACTAACTCGCCAGTATTGCCCACCCACCACACGTGGCGGATCGTGAGATCGCGCGTGTCGAGCCGGACTTGGCGCGCGGTTGGTTGCAAGCGTTCGAGCGTGAGATCAGCAATACCGCTCAAAATTCGCGGCTCGAACAGCACTTGCAGTTCGAGTTTCAGATGTCGCAGACGGAACTCGTCGGTATTGGCGAGTGTGTGGTAATCACGACCGGGCACGATCGGTTCAAGCTCCGCGGCGCGTGGTGCCACGACTGACGAACTAGCTAGCAAGGCCATGACGAGAAGAGCCTTCATCCCGGCAGATTAGCGCGCCGCCGCGCGTTTTGCAGCGCGAGCCTGTGCCAGCAATCAGGGCGTGGTCTGCTTGCGGGGCACCACTGCGGGGGACTGCGGATCGCGATCCGACAACAATTCCCGGAATTCCGCCTCATCGACCGGCAGATCCGACACACCGTCCCAGGTGGCTCCGGCCGGAACTTCGTTACGCACCCGCGGCGCGGCGGCAACGAGTTGCTCGAGTGACGCCTCGCCAGCCTGAACCGCGACCGGTATGCCGTGCGGTTCATGCGCAATCTTGGCGATCACATCCCAATCGACGGTCTCACCGCGTTCCTTGAGCTTTGTTTCGATACGGTCAGCCAGCGAGCGAGACAGCAGCTTGCGCCGCGCTTTCTGCCAGTCGCGCGGATCGTCTTCCAGCACATCGTAAGCCTGCATGTACAGCTCGCCGGCATGCCAGCCAAAGACAAACGGCTGATTGACGACGCGCACCTGTGCACCGTTCGGCACCATCTCGAACAACTGCGCGATGTCTTCCGGGAACAGGCGGATGCAGCCGTGGCTGGAGCGCAGACCGACGCCGGCGGGCTTGTTAGTGCCGTGCACCAGGTAGCTCGGCCAGCCGAGATAGAGCGCGTGGCGCCCGAGCGGGTTATCGGGACCCGCGCCCACCACCGCCGGCAGCGGATCGCCGTTCTCGCGATGCTCGCGTCGCACCGAAGCCGGCACCGTCCAGGTGGGATCCTTCTTGCGACGGGTGACCTTGGTGACACCCTCGGGCGTAGCCCAGCCAACTTTGCCGATGCCGATCGGATAGGTATGCACGATCTGCGGCTCGTTCTTCTTGCGCGGCTCGAAATAAAACAGGCGCATCGCGGCCACGTTGATGACCACGCCCTCGCGCGGCGCATTCGGCAGAATGTAACGACTGGGAATGATGATCTCGCGGCCCTCGCCCGGTACCCACGGATCGACCTTGGGGTTGGCGCGGACAATTTCTTCGTAGCCGATGTTGAAGCGACGCGCGATGTCGGTGAGCGTGTCGTCTTTACCAACCTTGGTGACCTGTATGACGCCGACGATGTCTTCGTCGGCACTCGCCAGTTCGAAGCGCTGAGTCGGAACCGGGGCTGCCTCCATCGGCGGTGGCGGTGGCGGCGCGACGACCACGGCGCGCTTCTTGTGCCAGGGCGCATCGTCCATCAGCGAGCAGCTTGCGACCAAGGAGCAAAGCAATACCAGCGCGGCGGACCGCCAAATTGTGGCAGGCACATTCATCGTTCGATTATGGCATTCCAGCTAGAGCCAACCGACTGTCGGCAAATGGCTACAGCAGCACCGGCTGATCCGGCAACTCGTTCCGATCGCCTCCCGTGTTGGGAAAATGACGAGCCAGCAGATCACCAATCCGCTGCACGCCCACAACCGCTCCCCTGGCAAAGTCACCGGCCCGAAACCGCTCCTTGACTTCATCACACACCGCCTGCCATTCGGCGTCGGTGACTCGCGCAGCGATGCCGCGATCGGCGACGATCTCAACGTCGTTGTCGGCCATCAGGACATACAGTAATACCCCAGCGTTGAGCTCCGTATCCCATACCCCGAGGTGACCAAATACCTGCAAGGCACGCTGCCGCGCCGAAATGTCGTGCCACAGTTCAGGCAGATCGAATGACGTCTCCACCGCGCAGCGAATCTCGCCCGCATGACGGGACTCCACGTCGCGAATCGCACTCTCGATCTGCTGCAGTACGGCAGGTGTGAATCGGCGGCGCGTGCCCCAGTTGGTAGCCGCCAGATGCCGAAGTGAGCGCATCAGTTGCATCGTGTGGCCCTCACTACCAGCCGCCCGAGGCGCCGCCGCCGCCGAAGCCACCACCCCCCCCCCCCCCCCC
>JAGRJB010000517.1 GCA_020442965.1 Pseudomonadales bacterium | reverse complement strand
TGCAGACCGACGCTCTTGGAGTCCTGATCATTGAGCGAAGGCGCCGTTACGCCGCCAACGAAAACCTGTGTCGATTCTGAGTGATTATTGCCACGCGACGCTACCAGATCCAGCTGTGGCAAGTGACCTCCAAATGCGCTGCGAACGTTGTCGCGCGCGATATCGGCTGCCAGTCGACTCGACGTCAGTGCCAGATTCTGGGACATCGACAGGTTCACCCAGGCATCGGCATCTGCTGGATTCGGTGTTTTGAGTGGCATCGATTCAGCGGGCGCGGCGAGTGGGCCACTTGCGATGCCGACGATCTCTTGCAAGAACTGCTCGGCGGTGCTGAGCTGCCGTTTGGCCGCGATGAGGGCGGCGGCGGACGTGTCGCGTGCCGCGCGCGCTTCTTGCACGTCGGTAATGGCGATCAAACCAACCTCAAAACGCTTGTCGGCCTGGTCTAACAGCTGCGTGAAAGCTTCCAGCGCGGCCTGTTGAGCGGTCACTGAATCCTGCGCAGCGAGCACGTCGAAATACCGCGTCGCGACGCGCTGTACCAGATCCTGCTGCGCTGCCTGATAGTCGGCCTCGGCCTGCGCTACCCGCTTGTTCGCTTGCCGCAGCGCCACCCAATCGGCCCACGAGAACACGCTTTGCGTGAGATTGATACTCCATGAACGACTGTCGGGCTTCGAGCGGCTGTCGCCGCCAAAGGTGACCAATTGCCCGCCAATCAGCTGACCACTCTGATTAAACGACGCGTTGTCATTCTTGCTGATGGACGCAGAACCATTGAGTTGCGGCAGCAATGCCGCCAGCGCCTGCGGTTTCGACTCGCGGTTCGCAAGGCGATTCGCGTCGGCTTCCCGGATCTGCGGATCGTTCAGCAAGGCACGGTCAAAAACCTGGAGCAGGTCATCAGCAAACGCAACGGGCGCGAACACGAGGGCTACGGCTAGAGCCAGCAAAGGGCGCATTGAGATAATTCCTTTAGTGTTGTATATCACTATATCACGGGCTCATTCGGAGCCGCAACGGTGCCTTAGTACTGCTTCACGCTGGGATCGATCTCAGCGCTCCATGCCAGAATGCCGCCAGTCAAATTGGCAACCCGAGCAAAGCCGTGTGCTTCGAGGTACTGCCCGATCTTGAGTGACCGGCCGCCCGAGCGGCACATTACGATCGTTTCCGCCGCTGGATCCAGCTCCGACAGCCGATTCGGGACCTCACTCATGGGGATGTGTACGACACCCGACAGTGAGGCGATGTCGAGCTCCCAAGCGTCCCGCACATCCAGGAGCACTGGCGCGGTCTTGGCTTGGCGGCGTTCGCTCAATTCTTTGACCGTGACTTCGGCGACCACAGAACCCTCACTTCAAAACGTAAACGCGGGCGGATGAGGCGCATTATGCAGCTCCGGCAGCACGGTTTCGAATAACGATTCGTCGCGCCATTCGTTATCCGACACGCGGGTAATGAGCCGCGCCTGCATGATCGGCCTGATTCCGATCACCACGAATAGTCGCCCGCCTGGCTTGAGGGCTTGCTGAAAGCGCGGGTCATAGAGCGGCAGCGATCCCGTGACCGCGATGACGTCGAAGCCTTGAGCGCCGTCACGCAGGTCGTTCAGTGCGCCGTCGGCAAACGCGTCGGCGTTGATGACGTCGACGTGAGCCACCTGGCAGCGTTCGAGATTCGCGCGCGCGGCCACCGCGAGTCGCGAGTTGATCTCGAGCGTCCTGACGGAGGCGCCCAGCCCCGCGAGGCAGGCCGAGACGTAGCCGCTGCCGGTGCCGATCTCAAGCGCGCGGTCACCCGCTGCGACGGTGAGCGCCTGCAACAGTCGGCCGACAATCTGCGGGCTGAGCATCTGCTGTCCGTCGCCGAGCGGCACTTCCACATCGGCAAAGGCAAGGTCGGAGAATTCAGTCGGGACAAAGCGCTCGCGCGGAACGCGTCGCATGGTTTGCAGCACGCGTTCATCCAGCACATCCCACGCTCGCACCTGCTGGTGAATCATTTGTTCGCGTGCGAGTTCGATTTGCATGAGACTTATTGTGTGATGGGAACGGCGCCGCAAAGGTACGGATTTTCTGCGAAGCACTCAAGTGAAACTCGCGTCGATATGGTGAATACCAGTTCTGTGAGCACTATTGCGCGCTATGCTTGGGTCGCTGAAGGTGGATACT
>JAGRJB010000516.1 GCA_020442965.1 Pseudomonadales bacterium | reverse complement strand
CATGCATGGTGTGATTCAGCTTGCCGCCACCAAGGCCAATGTACTGGCGCACGACGGGATCGAGGCGAGCGATTTGTTCGCGCAGGCGCTCGATATGGCAACCCGCTCGCTGGTTGCGCCGGAACGCTCATGACGGATGCCCAGCGCCGCCATTTGCTCCTCGCGACGCTCCTCGGTCTGGGGCTGACCAATATGCCAGGTGACAGCTGGGGACAAGCGGACTCGTCACGCAGTATTGCAGCCGTGATCGACGACTATGTCGCGAGTGGACTCAAGGCCAATCTCGGCTTGCAATCCCGATCACTCGAACTCGAGCGCGCGCAGGCGGCACTCGACGCGGCACGTGCAGGGTACATGCCACAACTGGACTTCGCCGCGCGCTACACACGCGCCGAAGGCGGCCGCCAAATCACCGTGCCGCTGGCCAGCGCGCTGAACCCGGTCTACACGAGTCTGAATGAGCTGTTGGTAGCGGCCGGTCGGCCGGGCGAGTTTCCTCAGATCGAAGACCGCGGCTTCAGCTTGATCCGCGAGCGCGAGCAGGATACGCGCCTCAGTTTGCGCCAACCGCTCATTGCGCCCGCGATACCAGCGGCCGTGCGCGCAAACCGTGCGCTGCTCGGCGCCAGTGACTACGCGCGTATCGCTTTTGCACGCCGCCTGAAACGCGACATCGCAGTCGGCTACCTCAACTGGCTGGCAGCGACCAAAACGCGCGGCATCGTGCAAGCCAGCCTGACGCTGCTCGAAGAGAATCTGCGCGTCAACGATTCATTGTTCCGCAACGGCAAGATCACCCAGGATCAAGTGCTCCGGGCCAAGGCCGAGCTGTTAGCTGTGACGCAGCAGTTGCGCGAGGCCGAAAATGGGATTGCGCAGGCGGCCAGCTACCTCAATTTTCTGTTGAATCGGCCACTCGCAAGTCCACTCGACGCCGCGGACGCGCGTCAGGATCTCGCGGTGGCGCGCACGGATCTCGCGCAACTGCGAAGCTTGGCGATGGATCGTCGCCCCGAATTGGCGCAACTCGGCAAACTCGAACGCGCCAGCGCCGAGCAACTGCGGATTGCCCGGACGGCGCGCTGGCCAACACTGTCCCTGGGTGCCGATGCCGGCATTCAGGGCGAGCGCTACGAGTTCGGCAGCGGTCGCAATTTTGGCACGCTGTCCTTACTACTCAACTGGTCACTGTTCGATGGCGGCGCCCGTGCCGCCGAGGTACGGCGCGCGGCGGCCAGCGTGCGCCAGGCACAGTTGCAACGCGAACAAACGGCGCAGCAGATCCAGCTCGAAGTGCAGCAGGCACTGGACCAATTACTCACCGCGAATGATTCGCTGGCGACCGCCGAGGCACGCACCACGGCTGCGCAGGCCGCTTTTCGGATCGCGGCGCACAAACGCGACGCCGGCGCGATCAGTCAGGTGGAATTCATCGATGCGCGCGCAAGCCTGGCTTCCGCCGAACTGAATCTGAACGTCACGCGCTTCGGCTTGCTGGCACGTCAGGCCGAGCTCGACTACGCGACCGCATCCGGCGACCTGCCACTCTGACGCAGGACAGTTTATGTCATTGAGCAACTTCCTGATTCGCGGCTTCTCACTGGTGCTGCTCGTTGTCGCAAGCGGCTGCGGTTCCGCTGACAAACCGGTCGCCGCGAAACCCGCTACGCCCGTACGCGTGGCGCGCGCCACGCAAGGGCCAGCGGCACCGCCCATCTCCACGACTGGCATCGTCGCTAACAAGGATGAGATGCGCCTGTCGTTCAAAGTCGGTGGCGTGATTCGCAAAATTAGCGTGCAAGAGGGCGTCGCTGTCAAGAAGGGGCAGCAGCTCGCCGAGATCGAACTCACCGAAGTGAACGCGCAAGTTGAGCAGGCACGCCAACTAGCGAACAAAGCTGACCGCGATCTCGCGCGCGGCGAGAACCTGTATGCCGATCAGGTGATCAGCCTGGAGCAGTTGCAGAATTTGCGCACCCAGGCGGCTCTCGCGAAAGCGCAGTTGCGAGCAGCGGACTTCAATCGTGGCTATGCTGCCATCACCGCGCCCGGTGACGCAGTCGTGCTGCGAAGGCTGGCAGAGGAACGCGAGTTGGTGCCCGCCGGGCAGCCAATCCTCATCCTCGGCGGCAGCGGCCGCGGTTTCGTCATGCGTTGTGCACTCGCAGACCGCGAAGTCGTGCAGCTCAAACTTGGCGATCGCGGCACTGCTCAGCTGGACGCGTTCCCCGGCAAGTCGTTCGTCGCGACCGTGAGCGAGATCGCCCGCGTCTCTGATCCAGTCACGGGACTGTTCGATGTCGAGTTGCGCTTCGATGCGGCGCCGGTCGGGCTCGTGAGCGGACTGATTGCTAGAATCGAGTTGTCGCCCGCTGCCGGCGTCACGCACACGCTGACCTATATTCCGATAGGTGCGCTCGTACAAGCCGACGGTAACCGCGCCAGCGTTTTCGTAGTGGCCGACGACACGGCACGCAAACGTGACGTCGAGGTCGCCTTCATTGCCGCTGACTCCGTGGCGCTTGCGGCTGGCGTCGCGCCGGGTGACGCCGTTGTTTCAGATGGCGCGCTATATCTCGATGATGGCGAGCATATTCGCATTCTGGCGACCGGCGAGCCGGACAGTCGCTGATGTCTATTTTGGAATTTCCAATTCGGCGCTATCAATTCACGCTGGTCGCGTTTCTGTGCCTGATCGCGCTCGGTTGCTACAGCTTCCTCAACATGGCGCGCGAGGAGGACCCGTACTTCAAGATCCCAGGCTTCTTCGTCAGCGCAATCTTCCCAGGCGCCGATCCCAAGGATTTGGAGCGCCTGGTCGCCAAGCCAATCGAGGATCGCCTCGCCGAGCTGGATGATGTACACAAGATAGAGACGACGATTCGCGATGGCGTGTCGTTCACGGCGATCGAGTTTGCGGCGAGCACGGATGCAGACAAGAAGTTCGATGAGGTCACGCGCGAGATCAATTCTCTGCGCCCGACCCTGCCCCGAGAGATTCTGAACCTCGAGATCCGCAAGATCTCGCCCGCCTTGGTGAATACGGTGCAGTTCGCTCTGGTATCGCCAGACGCGCCATACCGTGAGCTCGAGGACTATGCCCGCGAACTCAAAGATCAACTGAAGACGGTCGATGGTATCCGCACTGCCGAAACCTGGGCCTATCCCCAACGCGAGTTGCGCATTGCGCTCGACCTTGCCCGACTTGCAGAGCTGAAGATCTCCGCAGGGCGCGTGGTCGCAGCGGTGGAGAGCCAGAACGCCAACATTCCGGCCGGCATCGTTGATCTGGGCTCGCGCAGCTTCAGTTTGAAGACCTCGGGCGCATATACGACGCTCGAACAAGTGCGTAATACGGTCATCGCGGCGAATGGCGCACGCGTATTGCGCGTGCGCGACGTCGCGCACGTGAGTTGGGAAGACTCGCCGATCACCTACGTCGGTAGATTCTCCGGCAGGCGCGCTGTATTCATAACCGCCAATCAGAAAGAAGGCTATAACGTCCTGAAAGTACGCGCGGCCATTGCCGACGTGACGGAGCGCTACTCGCAAGGTCTGCCCAAGAGCATGCAACTCGTGACGGGATTTGATCAGTCACTGAATGTTCGCGCCCGGTTGAAGCGGCTCTACATTGATTTTTCGATCGCAATCGCGATCGTCCTGCTCACACTGCTGCCGCTCGGAGCGCGCGCCGCGAGCATCGTCATGATATCGATACCGCTGTCACTGGCCTTCGGCCTCACGTCGCTGTACTTCCTCGGCTACTCACTCAATCAACTGTCGATCGCCGGCTTCGTCGTGGCGCTCGGTCTGTTGGTCGATGATTCGATCGTCACAGTGGAGAACATTGCACGGCATCTGCGCATGGGCTACACGCGCACGCAAGCGGCGCTTGCTGGGACGCGCCAGATCGCGGTCGCCGTACTTGGCTGCACCGCGGCTCTGATTTTCGCGTTTCTGCCGCTGATCGCGCTGCCCGGCAACGCCGGCAAGTTCATCCGCGTGCTACCTGTTACCGTCGTGGCGACCATCGTCGGCTCCCTGCTCATCGCACTGTTGATCATTCCGTTCCTGGCGACCCAGCTTTTGCGCGAGCACGACCATCCCGAAGGCAATCGGTTTCTGCAACGCGTGATGGATGCAATTCATCGGTACTATCGGCCCGCGCTGCACTACTGCCTGGCGAGACCGAAGAGCACCGTGCTGGTGGCATTGGGGGGCTCGCTGCTATTGTCGGCAGCGCTGGTACCCCTGATCGGCACCAGCGTGTTCCCCAAAGCCGGGACGCCGCAGTTCTTGATCGAAGTCAGCACGCCCAACGGCACCAGCCTCGCGGAGACCGATCGTGCGCTACGCGTCGTTGAACACCAGCTCGAGCAGATGCCCGAGGTCAAGAGCTGGTTTGCCAACCTTGGGCATGGCAATCCGCAAATCTACTACAACCATATCACTCGCAACGAAGCGACTAACTACGCCGAGCTATTCGTGCAGTTGCGCCGTTATGACACCCGCAATACGACCCGTGACCTGCAGGCTTTGCGCGCGCGCCTGGACAATTATCCCAACGCGCGCTTTCGCGTGAAGGAATTCAGCAATGGACCGCCGGTTTCCGCACCCATCTCGATCCGAGTGATCGGGCCAGACCTGCAGGTTCTCGACTCACTGGCGGCGCGCGTCGAGCGCTTGCTGGAAGGTATCGAGGGAACGCGCGACGTCAGCAATCCACTGAAAGTGTCGCGGACCAATCTACGATTGAATCTCGATACGCAGAAGGCCGGCCTGCTCGGAGTTCCCAGCGTGGAATTCGATCGGGCGGTGCGTCTCGCGGTTGCAGGTATACCGGCGGGCACATTCAAGGACGATAGTGGCGAGCAGTACAACATCGTGGTGCGAGCACCGGTGGGTAAGCGCGCAAACTTCGATACACTGCAGGGAATCCGTGTGCCGGCGGCCAGCGGTGCAAATCTGCCGGCCTCACAACTCGCGACGCTCGGCTTCGAGAAGGCGCCAACCTTGATCCAGCGATTCAATCGCGAGCGGGCGATCAACGTAGACGCCGAGGTGGTTGAGGGCTACAACACTGCGCGACTCACTGCGGCAGCCGTTGCGCAGCTGGATCAGATGGATTGGCCGCGCGGTTATCGCTACAAGCTGGGTGGTGACGCGGAAGCCGGCGCAGAGTCTTTCGGCGGTATCGGCGTCGCGATACTGGTCGCGATATTCGGCATCTTCGCGGTTCTCGTGCTCGAGTTCGGCAGCTTCAAGTCGACGCTGATCGTGCTAACAGTGGTACCGCTCGGTGTATTCGGCGGATTACTGATGCTGCTCGCTTCTCGCAATGACATATCGTTTGTGGCGACAATTGGTTTTGTCGCGCTGCTCGGGATCGAAATCAAGAACTCAATCTTGTTGGTCGATTTCACCAATCAGCTGCGCGAGCAAGGTGTCGCGCTCGATGAGGCTATCGAGCGCGCGGGCGAGATCCGGTTTCTGCCCATCCTGCTAACGTCAGCGACTGCGATCGGTGGCCTGCTACCACTCGCCGTGCAGAACATTGGGCTCTACTCGCCCATGGCATGGGTGATAATCGGCGGCCTGATAAGCTCCACGCTGTTAGCACGACTGGTTACACCAGTTGTCTACAAGCTGATTCCACCGGCGCTCCAGGGACCGGCAAACCTACTGACCACTCCAGAGCCGCGGCCTGCCTGAACCCACCCATTCCGGATTGTGACCAGCGCCCGACTTGTCGCTGATGTCCTGGGGCGTCGGATTCAAGTTCATGTACCAGATGTTGGACGCACCCGCGGCGGTCGACTTCGGCGCATTGATCTCTGCACCCACGTCGCCGACCGACAGCAGAGTCGAATACACCTGAATGCCGCGCAGGACGCCGTTCATGACCTCATAGGACGGCGACCAGGGCGCATCGCCGAAGGTCAGCGCCGGATGCGGTGGCATCACGTTGCCGTAGTTCACGCTCTCCGTGCGCCGGATCACGCGCGAGGTGTTAGGCCAGTCCCAATAGTACTCATGATGCTTGCCGGAACCGTCCGACCAGACTCGCAGAACCTGCGTATACCATACGTCGTAGACCACGAACTCCGGGCTCAGGAAATCATTGGCGCCGACGGAAATCTCCCACTTGTGGTCCGTGCCGTTCGGTGCCGGCTGCGGATACGGATGCGCGCCGTAATAGGAATTGGAATCGCCACCGTCCCAGCCGAAGTCGCCGTCGTTGCCCCAGAAGAACGCGGTGTAGTAGCCGGCCTGCCGACGCGGGTTGACGCGCCAGATATAGGTTGCTGGATAAATAGCCAACGGATTGGTGAAGCGGAATCGCACCGTGCTGCTCGTCGATGCGCTGCCCTGAAAGTCGAGGCCGGCCGTGCCGCCTGCCGCGGCACCACCACCCGTCACCGTAACGGCAGCGCTGCCCGTAGCAGTGCCGCCGGCACCGGTGCAGCTCAGCGTGAAATTGTTGTTAGTCGCCGTCAACGCACCGGTGTTCGCACTACCCGAGGTGGCACGGCTGCCGCTCCAGGCGCCGCTCGCTACACAGCTCGATGCATCGGTGGAAGACCATGTGAGCGTAGAACTGCTGCCGCTCGTGACGGACGTCGGGTTCGCCGAAATGTTCAGCGTCGGCGCTTTGACGACGGTATTGACCGCCACGGTAGTCGCCTCGGTGGTCGTGCCGCCGGCGCCGGTGCAGGCCAGCGCAAAGGTATTGCTGGGACTCGTGAGTGCACCAGTGTTGACATTACCGGAGGTCGAGCGAGGGCCGCTCCATGCACCACTCGCGGTGCAGTTCGTCGCGTTGGTCGACGACCAGCTGATCGTCGCGCTACCGCCTGTGTCGACGCTGGTCGGATTGGCGGAGATCGACACGGTCGGCGCGGACGGCGGTGGCACATTCACCGCTACGTTCGCGCTCTGACTGGCCGAACCGCCGGCACCCGTGCACGTGAGTGTGAAGGTGTTGTTAGTGGATGTCAGCGCACCGGTGCTCGCGCTGCCCGAGGTGGCTCGACTGCCGCTCCAACCGCCGCTGGCGGTGCACGCGTTGGTATTGATCGATGACCAGCTGAGCGTGGCGCTGGCGCCGCTATTCACGGTGCTGGGATTCGCCGAGATCGAGACGGTCGGAGCAGGAGGCGGAGCATTGACCGTGACATTGGCGGTCTGACTCGCCGATCCGCCAGCGCCGCTACAAGTGAGCGTAAAACGGTTGGTGGCGGCGGTCAGCGCACCCGAACTGGCGCTACCCGATGTGGGTCGACTGCCGCTCCAGCCGCCGCTGGCGGTGCAGCCGGTCGCATTGTTGGAAGACCACTGCAACATCGAACTGGCACCGCTGTCTACGCTGCCCGGATTCGCGCTGAGCGACACGGTCGGCGCCGGTGGTGGCGGTGGCGCATTGACGGTGACGGCGGCACTCTGGCTGACTGAACCGCCCGCCCCACCGCAGGTCAGGGTGAACGTATTGTTAGCGGTCAGGGCGCCCGTGCTGGCGCTGCCAACCGCAGGACGGCTGCCACTCCAGCCACCGCTCGCCTGGCAACCATCGGCGTTGCTCGACGACCAGTTGAGCGTCGCAGCAGAACCGGAAATAACGCTGCTTGGGCTGGCGGTGAGAGTGACTGTTGGAGCCGGTGGCGGCGGCGCGTCGACCATGACACTCGCGCTCTGGCTGGCGGATCCGCCGTCTCCGGTACAGGTCAGCGTGAACGTATTGTTAGTCGCCGTCAGCGCGCCGCTGCTGGCACTGCCACTGAGTGCCCGGCTGCCGCTCCAGGCGCCGCTCGCGCTGCACGCCGTCGCATTCGCGGACGTCCAGTTGAGCGTGGCCACGCTACCGCGACTGACAGTCGCCGGGTTTGCGGTGAGGGTCACGGTCGGCGCCGGCGTCGGTGCCGGGGCTGCGGTCACCATCACGTTGGCGCTTTGGCTGGCTGATCCGCCGGCACCGCTGCAGCTCAGTGTAAACGTGTTGTTAGTGGCGGTCAGCCCGCCCGTGCTGGCGCTCCCGGAGACCGGTCGGCTGCCACTCCAGGCGCCGCTCGCAAGACAGCTGGTGGCGTTGGTGGAGGACCAGTTGAGCGTGGAGCCGCCACCGCTAGCGACCGTGTCTGGATTGCTGGTCAAGGTTACGGTTGGCGCAGGCGGTGGCGGTGGCGCATCGACTGTCACGTTCGCAGTTTTGCTCGCAGATCCGCCATTGCCCTCGCACGTCAGGTTGAAACTGTTGTTCGCGTCGGTAAGCGGGCCTGTGCTGACCGTTCCCGCTGTCGGCTGACTGCCGCTCCAGGCGCCCGATGCGCTACAGCCCGTCGCGTTGGTCGTAGACCATGTCAGCGTCGCACTCTTGCCACGTGCCACGGTGGCGGGATTGGCCGTCAGTGTGACTGTCGGTGCGGCCGGCGGCTTCGGCACTACCACGGCCGCGCCCGTCACGAGCACCATGACGTTACGATTGGAATCACCGCCCGCACCTGTGCACGTCAGCGCGAACGCATTTTCCGGCGCGGTCAGTGGCTCCGAAACAGCCACACCGGCGACGGACTGAGCGCCGCTCCATGCGCCACTTGCCACGCAGGCGGTTGCGCCCACTGCATTCCAGGTCAGTGTAACGACTCCGCCTTCGCTCACGGTCTTTGGCACCACAGACAGAGTGATCAATGGCGGCGGCGCGATTTGCGGTTCATCGACGACGACCGTCAAGGCCTCACTGTCCGAACCGCCAGGACCGGCACAGGCCAAACCGAAGGTGTTGCTGCCAGCGACTAGCGGTGGGCTGGTGATCGTGCCCGAGGTATCCTGAAAACCACTCCACGCGCCCGTCGCGGTACAAATTGTCGCGCGCGAAGCAGACCAGGTCAGTTGCACCGTACGACCTGGCCGCACTTTGTTCTGGTCGGCCTGCAGCGTTACCTTCGGCGCAGCGGCAGTGTCATGCTTTATGTCCTCATTACTGAACTTCGCATCGCATCCTGTTAGTACGATGGACATCGACAGCAGCGCGAGTGCCGCGAAATGTCGGCGCGGCGAGCGCAGAATAGTTTCGACAAGCATGGTCAGGCACCCACTTCACGTCAGCAGTCACTAAGGAAGCGCGCAGCCGCGCGCAAGCGTGATGATTTGGCCACCATGTGACGGCTGTCGCAATACCTGCGGGCGTACGCAAATGGCGACAAAGGGCAGATTCGAGTGCTAACTGAGACAGCGCGCACGCATTGCTAGCCCATGTTTGCGAGTCTGTGACGAGCGTCTGAAAAAGCAGTCGGTCGTGCCGAAATTCGTGCTACTCCCGGTAACATAACCTCGCTGATCTGTCCTCAGACGGCGACAGTGAGCGGTGCTTGCTCACCAGATCTTGCCGCCTATGTAACGTCCTGCGGCCGGGAGAAACGGCTGATAGCGTATCTCGCCAAATGCTCCAGCCTGGTAGTACGGATCATTCTCGATCAACTCGTGCGCACGTGCTTCGTTCGTTGTTGCGAGAATGTACAAACTGCCGATCACGCGCATTCCGGCAGGATCGTACAGCGGCCCGGCAACGTTCACTTCGTGCATCACGGTCTCGATGTACTTGAGATGATCGGCCGTGGCGACCGCGCGCGCCTGCTCGCCGTTCGGCCCATCGAGACAGAGTATGACGAAGCCGGTGCCGGGGTATTTCTCGTGCACAGGGACTGCCTGTTTGCTCATCTTGGGTGACTCGCCGAGGCCCTCGCACGTTGGCGAGTAACCCTCGAAAGATAGCCGGACTTCAGCCACAATGCCACGCCGCAGCACCGCCGCCACGGCTTTTCGCAACGTCAATTCGCAGGACCAGTCATGCTCGACATCGCCGCAGCCTGTCTCGTCGTCACCGCGCTGCTGGCGTACATCAACCATCGTTTCATCGGTCTGCCGACCACGATCGGCGTGATGGTAACGGCGCTCGCGTTCTCGCTCGCGCTCGTCGCACTCGATGCAGCTGGCATCGCGACCGAACTGCACGATTACGAGGAATCGTTCCTGCGCTCGATCGATTTTTCCGAAGTACTCATGCAGGGCATGCTGTCGCTGCTGCTGTTCGCCGGTGCCTTGCATGTGGATCTGAGCGAGCTACGCGCATACCGTTGGCAGGTCGGCGCACTTGCGCTGGTCGGAACGGCGCTCTCCACCGCAATCGTCGGCGGCGGCATGTGGCTGCTCCTGCCGCTCGCGGGATTCGCGGTCCCGCTGCTCTACTGTCTGTTGTTCGGCGCTTTGATTTCACCGACCGATCCGATCGCGGTCATGAGCATCCTCAAGTCCGCGCGTGCACCGAAAAATCTGGAACTGGTGATTTCCGGTGAGTCACTCTTCAATGACGGAGTCGGTGTTGTCCTGTTCTCGATACTGTTAGCCACGCTGGCGAGTGGTGTGACGCCGACCATGGGACAAGCGTTCGAATTGCTGCTTCATGAAGCGGGTGGCGGCATTCTGTTCGGACTCGTCGTCGGCTATATCCTGTTCCTGATGCTACGCAGTATCGACAGCTACGTAGTCGAGGTCATGTTGACGCTGGCGGCGGTCTTAGGCGGATATGCGCTGGCGAGCACGCTGCATATCTCCGGTCCGCTCGCGATGGTGGTAGTTGGCCTGATGATCGGTAATCACGGCCGCGCGCGCGCAATGTCGGATACTACGCGGCGCTATCTGGATATGTTTTGGGAATTGGTCGATGACATCCTGAACGCTGTGCTGTTCGTGCTGATTGGAATGGAAGTCATACTGATCACGCTTTCCTGGAGCGTATTGTTGGCGGCGAGCGTCGCGATTCTGGTCACCCTGCTGGCTCGATTGCTCACCGTTGGCCTGCCGGTAGCGGCGTTCACGGCCACGTTCAAACTCCCGAAGGGCGCGTGGAAAGTGCTGACTTGGGGTGGGCTGCGCGGCGGAATCTCGGTCGCACTGGCGCTCTCGTTGCCCCCCGGCTCCGAGCGCGACGTGGTGCTCGCGCTCACCTATTGCGTCGTGTTGTTCTCAATTCTCGTGCAAGGCCTCACGATCGGCAAGGTGACGCGCGCCGCCGTTCGCAACGCCTGACAAAGAAACGGCGGGCCACGTAGCTTGCGGCCCGCCGTGCCACGCATGCACTAGGCGGCCGCGACTTGCATCTCGCGCGAGTCGTCAGTACCGGTTTCCATCGCGAGCACGGCCGCCGCAGCATGCACGGCCGCCGCGATGCGCACCGCGCTTTGAATCGCTTCACGTGACACCTCATGCTGCCGCAACTTCCGCTCATGCGACGTGATGCACGACCCGCAGCCGTTGACGGCTGACACGGCGAGCGACAGCAATTCGAAGTCGAGCTTGTCGATCCCCGGATTGGCCATCACGTTCATTCGCAGCCGCGCCGGCATGCTCTGGTACTCCGCATCCTCAACTAAATGTAAGAAGCGGTAGTACACATTGTTCATGCCCATGATCGCCGCGGCGGCTTTCGCGCCGGTGACATCGGCGGCGCTCAGATGAGCCGCCGACAACGCCTCGATCTGCCGGGCGAGTGCCACGTTGCGCGAAGCAATTGCCGTGGCTAGCGCCACTAACCAGATCTGCCTCTCCGCCAGACCTGGTGCGCCCTGCTGGGTCAGGACACTACCGAGGTTCAACCGGATGTCGCGAGCATAGTCGGGAATAGCGTCACGAATGCTGTCGAGATTCATGATTTCAAGCCGCCTTCAGGGTTTCGTCACCCTGCTTCCAATTGCAAGGACAGAGCTCATCGGTCTGCAGCGCGTCCAGCACCCGCAGGACTTCGTCCGGGCTACGCCCAACGTTCAGATCCGTGACGTACACGAACCGGATGACGCCTTCCGGATCGACTATGTACGCCGCGCGCTGTGCAACGCCCGCCGCGGGGTCGAGGATGCCGAGTGCCTGCGACAGCTCACGTTTGATGTCCGACAGCATCGGAAACGGCAGATTGCGCAGCTCGTCCTTCGCCGAACGCCAGGCGTGATGCACGAACTCGCTATCGATCGAAACACCAAGAATCTGCGCGTCACGCGCCTTGAATTCCTTGTCCAGCTTGCCGAATGCCGCGATCTCCGTCGCGGCACACGTGCAGCACCACGGCCCGGACCCGGAGGTGCTGGAGCACTCGCTGCCCGGGCTGCTGGCGCTGGCCACCGAGCTGGA
>JAGRJB010000515.1 GCA_020442965.1 Pseudomonadales bacterium | reverse complement strand
TTGTGTTGGGTAATCTCGTCGGGCTGATCGATTCCGACTACCAGGGGCAGTTGATGGTGTCGTGCTGGAATCGTGGCGAACGTAGTTATACCTTGCGGCCGGGCGAGCGGATTGCCCAGCTGGTCGTCGTGCCCGTGCTGCAGGTGGACCTGCAGGTAGTCGATGATTTCGATATCAGCCTGCGCGGCGCGGGCGGCTTCGGCCATACCGGCCGTAGTTAGTCGATAGCCAAGCGCTAACGCTTGACGGTCGTGCGGTCAGCGAGCGGCTTCTTGAGTTCGCGGTAGCGCGCCATATCGATCTGAAACTGCTCGCGCAGCGCATCCTTCTCGCCACTCTTGATATCGAGCGCGGCGCGCTGCGTGCGTATGTCGTTGAGTGTACGGACGATATCTTCGGCCAATCCGTCTGGCATGCGCCGGGCGTTAGGGCTGTCGTTGTACGGCCGGAACACCAGGGATCTGTCACGTAGCGAGCCGAGACGTGACTCGAGGTTGGCGATGAACGCCTCCGCAGCCATGACCTGGCCTTGCAGGGCGTCGAGCCGCAGATCACGATCCTTCTGCAAATCTTCGACGGTCTGGTAGGTGGAAAGCAGGAACATATCGTGCTGCTTGCGGCGTGACAGCTCACGCTGCTGCGCGGCTTCGGTCGCCTGCTCCTCCGGGGTCTTCTGCGCGGCGGTGCGTGCGACTTCAACGCCCTGCGTGTTGAGCACGTGCTGCTCGCGCGTGGCATATTGCGGTGGCACGACGTCGCCATAGTGCGTAACGCCGCGCTCGTCGGTCCACTTGTAGGTGCGCTTGTTATCTTCGGGGCGCGACTGTGCCGACGCCACGGTCAGGGTGCCCAACAAGGTGGTTGTAGCGAGAGCGAGTACCAAAGCACGCATGTTTCATATTGTGCATCAACCCGCAGTTGACCGCTCCTGTCAGGCGCCGTAGGTGTCGCGATATGTGCGCAATGCTGCGATCTGGTCGCTGGAAATGTGAACTCCGTCACCGGCCGCGCCGCCGCTCCCGTCGATCAGCGTGGCGAGCGACAGCACGCTGATGCAGCGCAGGCCGAACTCCGTTGCCACTTCCTGCACCGCGGAATGCTTCCCCTGGCCGCGTTCCTGGCGATCGAGTGCCAGCAGCACGGCTATCGGTTGTGCGCCGGCGTTCCGAATGATCTCGACGGATTCCCTGATCGCGGTCCCCGCTGTGATGACGTCATCGACGATCACGACGCGGCCCGCGAGCGGCGCGCCGACGACGCTGCCGCCTTCGCCGTGATCTTTGGCTTCCTTGCGATTGAAGGCATACGGAACATTGCGGCACTGGTTTGCAGCGAGCGCGATCGCGGTGGTGGTGACCAGCGGTATGCCCTTGTAAGCCGGCCCAAACAGCATGTCGTATTCGATGTTAGCGCGCTGCAGGGCGGCAGCGTAGCTGCGCCCAAGTGCGGCGATCGATTCGCCGTCGTTGAACAGGCCCGCGTTGAAGAAATACGGACTGATGCGT
>JAGRJB010000514.1 GCA_020442965.1 Pseudomonadales bacterium | reverse complement strand
GCGCAGCCGCGCGCCGATCCAGCGCCTGGCAGACAAGGTAGCCAGCTATTTCGTGCCAGCGGTGCTGGCGATCGCGTTGCTGGCGTTTGTCGTCTGGTCGGCGATCGGGCCGGCACCTGCGATGGGGTACGGCCTGCTTGCGGCGGTCGCAGTGCTGATTATCGCCTGTCCGTGCGCGTTGGGCCTCGCGACACCGATGTCCATCATGGTAGGTATCGGCAGGGGCGCCAGTCTCGGTGTCCTGATCAAAAATGCGGAAGCGCTCGAGCAACTCGAGAAAGTGGATACCTTGGTCGTCGACAAGACCGGCACGTTGACGGAGGGCAGGCCGCGTGTGGTCGCGATGCACGTGGCACCCGAACAGGACGAGTCGGATCTGCTGCGAGCGGCGGCGAGTGTCGAGCGTGCCAGTGAACATCCGCTTGCCCACGCGATCGTCGCCGAAGCCGAGCGGCGTGGCATTACGCTCGCCGAACCGAGCGGCGTGGATTCGCCGGTGGGTAAGGGCGTGATGGGGCAGGTGGAGTCGCGCGCGGTATTGGTCGGTAGCGCGCGATTTCTGCAAGAGCAGGGCGTCGGCACCGAGAGCTTCGCCGCGCAAGCCGAGGAGCTCCGTACGGAAGGTATGACCGCCATTTTTGTTGCGCTGGACGGTGGCGCAGCCGGTGTCATTGGCATTGCCGATCCGATCAAACCAACCTCAGCGGCCGCGCTCAAAGCGCTGGCTGCTGAGGGTGTTCATGTGATCATGCTGACGGGCGACAATCGCACGACCGCCGAAGCCGTGGCGAAGCAGCTCGGAATTCACGAGATCGACGCCGAGGTGCTGCCGGATCAGAAGAGCGCCGTTGTTGGCAAGCTGCGACGGGAAGGCCGGATCGTTGCGATGGCAGGCGACGGCGTCAACGATGCACCAGCGCTGGCCGCGGCCGATGTCGGCATTGCGATGGGCCCTGGTACGGACGTCGCGATTGAGAGTGCCGGAGTGACTCTGCTGAAAGGCGATCTGACTGGCATCGTCACCGCGCGGCGGCTGTCGCGCGCGACGATGCGCAACATCCGGCAGAACTTGTTCTTCGCTTTTGCCTACAACTCCGCCGGTGTGCCGATTGCGGCCGGGGTGCTCTATCCCGTGTTCGGGCTGTTACTGTCGCCGGTATTTGCTGCTGCAGCGATGGCCTTGTCATCGGTCAGCGTGATCGGCAACGCGTTGCGACTACGCAGCGTGCGACTGTGAGCTGCGTTGGCTTTGATCTAGCTTGCGCCGGCTGGCTCCGCGACGGCGAGCACCATGGTGCGAAACTCGTCGTACGTCTTCACGCCCTGAATCTTGCGTGCCACACGCCCTTGCCGATCCAGAATGTAGGTAGTCGGTAGTATCTCGTTCCAGGCGGAATCGACGACGCTAACCATCGAGTCCATATCCGGTGAGTTCCGCACGTAAGTGCGGAACGCCGGAAAATACTTTTGACGGAACGGCTCGACCATCGGGCCGATCGAGCTCGCCTCGTCCATCGACAGGCCGATCAAGGCCACGCCCTTGTCCGCAAGGTCGCGTTGCAGCTTTACCAGCTCCGGAATCTCCCGCAGGCAGGGGACGCACCACGTGCCCCAGACATTCAAGATCACGACACTGCCGCGCTGCTGGGTGAGTAGCTGCCTGAATTGGTCCGGTGTTGCCGGCGCCGCGGCGATTGCCGCCGGCGAGATGGCTGTCTTGTCGGCGACGTCCTGCGCGGGCTTCGATGCTGCTTGCGGGGATGGGCCTGCCGCCCCAGCGCTCGCGGCGAGTGCGCCGCAGAGCAACCCGACCGCGAGAGTCAGTACAGGCGCATGTCTCATCGGTCGATCAGTGCCCGGCGGTCGCGACGCGTGCGGGCGTTGCGCTCCATTGCATCGCGCGCACCTCGCTGCCTTGCTGCCAGGCGACTCTGACGCTGCCATCCGCGCGTCCGACCACCGCCGGTAGTTGCGCCGCACCTTCCGTCGCCGGTAGTTCGACTGGCTCGCTGAAGTTGCTGCCCCGGTCGGTCGATGCACGCGCGAACAACCTGCGCGGACCGTCACCTACCTTGGCATGCCAGAAGAGGTACAGCGTGTTACCGGCGAGAGTGAGCACGGGCGCGTCCGAGACCTTGGCGCCTGGATGAACGAGCATCGGCGCCGTGTAGGTTTTGCCGCCGTCGGTCGAGTGCACAAAATAGACGCCTTGCGGATCCTCGGCGCCGGTGTAGTAGGCCGCGTAGATGTCGTCGCCGCGCGCCGCGACCGTCGTCGGTTTGAGTGGACAACCTTCGATCGCCCAGCGCTTGCCGACGATGCGCTGCCGCGGCGAGAAAGTTCGTCCGCCGTCGGTCGACACGGTGATCGTGCTGTCGCGATAGCCATCTGCGACCTGACGTGAGCCGATAAACAGGCGATCGTCCTCGTCGACGTAGGCGGTCAGTTGGCAGCAAGGGCAGACGTCGGCAGGAAATAACTCGGCATCCTTTGCGAAAGTCTTGCCGTCGTCACGCGAGATCGCCATGAACATCTTGCCGTTGTCGCCCTCTTTGGCCATGTCGCGCGTGTCGATCCACAGCGTGTAGACCGAGCCCTTGCTGTCGACTGCCAGCGTGCCGAACACGTGCCCATGTGAGATGCCGCCGTGCACGATCGCCGATGCATCGCTGGTGGCGTTGGTATTCACTTGCTGCGGTTCGGCGAATGTCTTGCCGCCATCCGTCGAGCGCGTGTACATCGCGACCGCGACGGGTTTGCCGGTGATGGGATTGACCGCATTGGCGGGATAGAAAATGTGAATCGTGCCATTGGCACCGACTGCAACGCGCGGCTTGCTGACCGAGAATCCCCAGACCTCGCCATCCTTATGGTTGATGCGCAGCGGCTCGGAGTAGCTCTTGCCATCATCGGTCGAGCGCGCAAAAAAGAGATTGGTCGTAGCGACGTGCGAATGTCCGTGGCCGCCGGTATCGTGGCGCTCCGGAGCGGGATCTTCGTCGATCCAGACCATGTTGATGGCACCGTCTGGCCCTAGCGCAATCTCGGGACTCTGCGCTTTGTGGTCGCTGGCGCTGACGAGGGTGCCGGCTCCGTAGGCGGACAGGCTGCCAGACACGAGAAGGGCGGCCGCGACGGCGACCACGCTCGATCTAAGACTGAGTTGTGACATGGCATGACTCCAGGTGTTTGCGGTCGGGCTTCGCAGCTGAGGACATTTTATCACTTTTGGTTGGGC
>JAGRJB010000513.1 GCA_020442965.1 Pseudomonadales bacterium | reverse complement strand
CGCCCGGTGCGCTGGTTCAAGGGTGTGCCCTCGCCCGTGCGCTCGCCCGAGAAGGTCGACATGGTGATCTTTCGCGAAAACACCGAGGACATATACGCTGGCATCGAATTTGAAGCCGGGTCGGACGAAAACAGGAAATTCCAGGAACTGTTCAAACAGAACTTCCCGAAGGCATACGCGAAAATCCGCTTCCCCAATACCTCGGGCATTGGTATCAAACCGATCTCGCAGGAGGGCACCGAGCGGCTATTCCGGGCCGCGCTCGAGTATGCGATCACTAACAAGCGTGCCAGCATGACGATCGTGCACAAAGGCAACATCATGAAGTTCACGGAGGGAGCCTTCCGGAACTGGGCCTATGCGCTGGCGGAGCGCGATTTTGCGCAGCAGACCTACACCTGGGATCAGTGGGAACGCACCAAAGCCGCCAAGGGCGAGAAAGCCGCCAATGAGGAACAGGCCGCGGCGGTCAAGGCTGGCAAGCTGATCGTCAAAGATGCGATCGCCGATATCACGCTGCAACAGGTGCTGACGCGCCCTAACGAGTTCGACGTCATCGCCACGATGAATCTGAACGGCGACTATCTGTCCGACGCTCTCGCGGCTCAGGTCGGCGGCATCGGCATTGCCCCGGGCGGCAACGTCAACTATGTGACGGGTCATGCGGTATTCGAGGCGACTCACGGTACGGCGCCCAAGTACGCCAATCTCGACAAGGTGAATCCGGGTTCCCTTATTCTGTCGGGCGAAATGATGCTGCGTTACCTGGGCTGGACTGAAGCTGCCGACGCCATCATCACGGCGATGGATAAGACCATCGGCCAGAAGACTGTCACCTACGACTTTGCGCGCCTGATGGACGGTGCCAAGGAAGTCAAGTGCAGCGAATTTGGTGATGCGCTGATCCGCAACCTCTAGTCGGCATGTGACTGCCAACGATAGGGCAGCACCACCCGCTCCCACCGTCACCGTTGCGAGTGACGGCGGGAGCGAGCTGGTCGGGCGATGCGCCCGCCATATCGTCGATTCATTCGCCGACTACAACAGCGCGTTCCGCGAAATTACGCGACGTGCACCCGGTCGATTCGATCAGCGCGACCTCAAGGGTAGTCAGCGTGACGCAGTGGAGCGCATCGAGCTATACGATCGATTCGTTACCAGCACGATTGCGCAGCTCGAATTGAAACTGGGCGCTCGCAGTCACGACAAAACACTATGGCATCAGATCCGCCAGGCGTTCGCAACGGCGATCGCGGGCCTGCCGGATAACGAATTTACCAAGACGTTCTTCAGCTCGATCACCCGACGCCTGTTCCATACCGTTGGCGTGGCGCGCGCAATAGAGTTCGTCGCGACGGAACTCGATCCACTTGCTTCTGTTACGAGCGAAGTCATCAAAGACACTTACACCAATCGGGGTGCATTGTCGCTGTTGGTAGAGGATCTGCTCGACAATCTGCACTACCGATCGCGCTGGCGGGATTTCGACCACAGCGTCCAGCATG
>JAGRJB010000512.1 GCA_020442965.1 Pseudomonadales bacterium | reverse complement strand
CGATGTGGTGCAGATATTGCCGATCGGGGTGCGCGTGACTGGCGCAAGTTCGTGCGCGCCGTACTTCTCGGTGTATTCATCCAGCACGTCAAAAATGGTCGTCGTGAAGACTTCGAATCGGCCGCCGAACAAGCCCTTGATGTTGCGCGCTTTCCAGTGACGCCCGACCACGTCGCCTTGCGGACTGACTATGGTCGTGATGGAGAGAATGTGGTTCGGCCAATCGGCATCGCGCGCGTAAGAGCCGAACACGACGTAACAACCGTAGCGTTTGGCACGCGCCGCGATCGCCTCGGTTTCAGGCCCCGGGATCTCGATCGCGACTTTCAGGAGATCCTGGCGCCGCCAGCGCGGGTCGAATCCCGTGATTGGAAACTCATGGAAAAAGACGATGTCTTTGGGTCCCAGCCAACCGTTGGCCGCATCGATCAGCCCGAGCAGATGATCGAGGTTTTCCTTTACCGATGCGTCGCGTCGCGAGGCATCCACCGCACGTATTCGAGACTGCACGACGCAGAGTGAGATTGTATCCTTGACCAGTGGCACACAATCGTAGCTGCCATCCACATGCAATAGTTTTTCCTGCGACACCCGCATTCTCCGTGACCGTGAATCTGATCATTAGACCTTTGGTCGCGTAGTATAGGGGTAGCAGAGCGTGCATCGACCACCTGTCGGGAGCGGCCTGCGACGGGAGTAACAAGCGCTTGGCGAGCAGTTTCGTTGGACGGCACACGGCCGGTGTGTTGCTGGTGGCAGGCTGTGCGGTGGTGGGCACCTGGGCGGCGGGCTACCTTGGCACGTCGCTGCTGGGATTTGCCAAGAGCCCGGTGAGTGGCGTCATGATGGCTATCCTGCTGGGACTGGTCATTGCGCAATTGGCGCCGCGTCAGGTCGATGCGACCTTGCCGACCCTGAGGTTTTTTACGACCACCGTACTACGGACCGGGATCGTGCTGCTCGGCACCCGGTTGAGCATCGTGGCGGTGTCCGCCCTCGGCTTGCAAGCCCTCCCGGTCGTCGTGCTCTCGATCGTGGCGGCGCTGTCGATCGTGTTGCTCGTGGGGCGAGCGATGAGACTGCCGCTCGAGCTGGGCCTGTTGATCGCGGTCGGTACCGCCATCTGCGGCGTCACGGCTATCGCGGCGACTGCTCCGCTGATCCGGGCGCGGGCGCTGGAAGTGAGTTATGCCACGGGCTGCGTCGCGCTCTTCGGCATGTTGGCGCTTCTGATCCACCCGTTCATCGCGCACGCCCTGTTTGGCGCGCAACCGGTGCTGGCGGGGATTTTTCTGGGGACCGCGGTCCACGATACGGCGCAGGTAGCCGGCGCCGCAATGCTCTATATGCAGCAATATGCCGACCCGGTGGCACTCGAAGCCGCGACCGTGACCAAGCTGCTGCGCAATCTGTTCATGGCGGTCGTGATTCCCTTTGCGGCGGTCCTGGCGAGTCGTGCGAGGAGTGATTCGCCCACGCCGGGAACGATTGCGAAGCGGCCGCCCCTGGTGCCATTGTTTGTCGCAGGGTTCATCGGCATGTGCGTAGTGCGCACGATCGGCGATCTTGGCGACCGACCATTTGGTTTGCTATCAACAGAACTCTGGTCGTCGACCTTGTTGTTCGCGCAGACCTTGTCCGAGTGGTGCCTGATTGCGGCGATGGCGGCAGTCGGCCTGCAGACTCGATTGGACAGTTTCGCGAAACTTGGCTTCCGGCCCCTGTTGTTAGGCTTGATCGCAGCATCACTCGTGGGCGTCGTCAGTGCGATTTCGCTCAGTATCCTCGCAGCGTACTTCTGACAGCGTACTGCGAGCACGATGGTTGCAACCGCTTGCGGCGAATTCTCGCAATGCAGCACGCTGTGCGTCACACGCGCTTGCAACATGAATGCAAATCGACCGTCGGGATATTTTACAGCGCACCGGTTTCAGGCCCTTTGCTGGTGATGCGCGGCTCTTGTAGAAAAACAACAGTAAGGATTTACGTGGCTACCTGTTACGATGGAGCCGTAGATTTCTTGAATGACAGCAAAGGAAGGGATGCACCATGGGAAGCAAGGTTTTTGCCACCATCACCGCAACTGCGGTACTTGGGTTTGCAGGGATAGCCAATGCGGGATTCGTCATCATTGATACCAATGGTGAGCCTCGTACGACGGTCAGCCCAATACCCACTAACAACGATTTTCGCGCCGAGCTCGGTGCCGCCGGGATTACCCAGTTCGAGTTAGGCACCAGCCTCTCGGTGACTCCGGGACCTGCGGGCGCGGCGGAGTACTTCATCGACGTCGAGGCTTTCGGTTCGGAAGCAGGCTATGTCAACCGCTTTCAGATGGGCGGTGTCTCGTTCACGAGCCCGGGCAACTTGGCCTGGGAACGGCGGTTCGTCGGTACTGGGCCGGGTGGTAGCGGCCTCATGGACTTCGAGTTCTGTGCGTTGACCATTTCACGCTGCATCAGCAATGGCACGAACGACAATACGGGCATGGAAAGCCTGCAGTCGATCGGCATGTGGGTATCGCCGGATAGCAATACTGCCTGGCTGCTCTGGGATGACTCAGGTGCGCGCCAGGACGACAATCACGACGATCTGATCATTCGGCTGACCTATCGTGTGCCGGAACCGGCGACGCTGGGCCTGCTCGG
>JAGRJB010000511.1 GCA_020442965.1 Pseudomonadales bacterium | reverse complement strand
GGCGAGATCTCGATCCACGACGATCGCTGGCTGACCTATCCGTGGGGTGCAAACGGTGGCGAACCTGGGGCGCGCAGCCGCAAGCTCCTGCAGCGAGCGGATGGCACGGAAGAAATCCTGCCATCGAAGATCGATCATGTGAAGGTCGAGGCCGGCGATCTCCTGCTGGCGGACACCTGGGGCGGCGGCGGCTGGGGGGATCCTCTGGAGCGCGATCCCAAGCAGGTAGCATTTGACGTTGCCGCGGGTCTCGTTTCGATCGACGGTGCGCGTCGTTACGGCGTCGTGATCAAGAGCGACCACAGTGTCGATCAGAATGCGACTGGAAGCCTGCGCAAAGAGATGGCCGCGAAGCGGGGGCCGACGCGGGTCTTCAATCGAGGCTTTGAGAATATCGAGGAGCTCAAGGCACGTTGCAAAGCCGAGACGGGCCTCGAGCCACCGGCGCAGCCGCAGTTCACCAAGTGGGCCAAGAAGGCTGCCGAGCTGATGGAGCAGAAGTCGATGATCAAGGGGCGTGGCGCTGCGGCGCGTGTCGCGTAAGCACACCGACGAGTGCGCTAGTCGGATCGCCGACATCGCTGCTAGACCAATTGGCCGAGGTGGGCGACCCCCTCGGCCATTTTTTTCGTATCTGAGTGACTTGCGATCTAACGGCTGGTTTGGAGCGAGACATGAGTGACAAGTATTCCCAAGTCGGCTACGGCGGTATCGCGGTGGAAGCCGGCAAACGACCGGCCATACTCGTGGTCGATCTGCAAACCGCTTTCACCGATCCGCGGTATGCCCTTGGCGGATTGCCGCTCGTGCACGCGGCGACCGATCGCACCGCCGCGCTGCTCAAGGTGGCACGCTCACACAAGGTTCCAGTGGCGAAGTGTTACACCGCTTACGAGAGCGAGCAGGACATGCCACTGTGGAAGATTCCCGCCGTGCGCGAGGAGTTCCGCTACGGGCATCCGTGCACGGCTATCGATCCGCGCGTCCATGATCCGGACTACGACTTCACCTTCTGCAAGACTGGCCCCTCGATTTTCTTCCAGACACCGCTAACCACATTTCTGCACCGCCAGTCTGTCGATACGGTGATCGTCACGGGCTGCACCACGAGCGGCTGCGTGCGCGCTTCGATCGTCGATGCGTTCTCCTGGGGTTACCGCGTGCTCGTGCCCGAGGACTGCTGCGGTGACGCGGACGAGGGGCCGCACCGCGACAATTTGCGTGATGTCGGGCGACGATACGCGCAGGTGATGCAGGCGAACGCTGTCGAGAAGTACCTGCACAATCTCGGCTAGGCGCAAACCATTGAGGTGCTGGGGTGTTACATGATTGAGTCACGTGACCGGCAAGCGCTCAGAGCCGTGTACGAATGGTGGACCGCGGCGTCGTGAGTACGGCGCTGCGATTTGGCTATGTCGATACGGCACTCGGACAGATTCACTATCGCACTGCCGGCGTTGTAGAGCCTCTGACACGAACGCGCCTGTTGCTGCACTGGACGCCTGGCAGCAGTGCTCGGTACGACTGGCTGCTGCCGGAGTTTGCGCGCCGCGGATTTCGCGCGTTTGCGCCCGATTTGCCGGGCGACGGTGCCTCGTTCGGCGGCGTGCGCGACTGGTCGATCGAGGACTATGCCGCAGCCGGTTGCAGACGGCTCGCATTTGACGAACTGGTGGCAACACATCCTGTCGCAGTTGCAGACGTGGCAGCCAGATTTCGAACTCGACGAGCTGGGTGGTGCGCAGGCGATGCGGATTCTCATGAATGACCTGCACAGCCGATTCGATTTTTCTGGCCACAAGGCGCTCGCTGAATTTGAGTTGGTGGATTGCTTGCGACGGCTCAGCGTACCCACCTTGGCGCTGACAGCGACGACCGACCCGCTGCGTGATCAACATGACAAGGTACTGTCGTTAGTGGCGAGAGTACAGGGGCACGAATTCCAGGGCGGGCACCCGATTCACGATCCGACGCGCGCCGACGAATATGTCGACGTTGTGGTCGACTTCATCGAGTCGGGTGGTAGTTGGCGTCATCCGCAGGCGCGATAGGAGGCGCAAGATGCAATTACTAACAACCGATGTGGTCGTGATCGGCGCCGGCACGGCGGGTTTGAATGCAGTTCGAGAAATCGAGCAGGCGGGCAGGCGCTGGTTGCTGATCGAGAACGGCGCCTATGGCACGACCTGTGCCCGTGTTGGTTGCATGCCGTCCAAACTGCTGATTGCTGCCGCCGACGGCGCGCACGCGGTGCGCATGTCTGCGGAATTCGGGATCGCCGTTGCGGCACCAGTCGTCGATGCCGCGGCGGTATTCGCTCGCTTGCGCCGCGAACGAGATCGCTTCGTCGCGGGTGCGGTTCGCGGCACCGAGAAGCTCTCCGCCGATCGGCGCGTGCGCGGAACAGCGCGTTTCGTCGCGCCCACACGTGTTCGGGTCGATGACAACCTGCAAATTGATGCACGGGCGGTGGTTATCGCGACCGGCAGCACGCCGAACGTGCCGTCGCCTTTTGCGGCTGTGCGGGATTTGATTCTAACGAGTGACGATCTGTTCGAGT
>JAGRJB010000510.1 GCA_020442965.1 Pseudomonadales bacterium | reverse complement strand
TCGATCCGTATTTCTCGGCCACCAAACTCGCATGGCTGCTCGATGAATTCCCCGGTGCCCGTCAACGCGCCGAACGCGGCGAACTGGCGTTCGGCACGGTTGATTCCTGGCTCGTCTACAGGCTGACGAAGCATCTTGACCATGTCACCGACGCGACCAATGCCAGTCGCACGCTATTGGCCAATCTAACGACTCATGCCTGGGACCCCGAGATGCTGGCACTGTTCGGGGTACCGGCCGCGTGTCTGCCACGGATCGTCGACTCCGTCTGCCCAACCGCCGGGCTGGTCGCGGAGATTGCGGGCGTTGGCGTACCGGTCACCGGAATCGCAGGCGACCAGCAAGCGGCGTTGTTCGGCCAGGCTTGTTTTGAACCTGGCATGGCCAAGAACACCTACGGAACAGGATGCTTTCTGTTGGCGAATACCGGCGCGATACCGCAGCACTCACAACATCGATTACTCACGACGGTCGCCTGGCAAATCGCGCGCGAGCGCCGCTACGCACTAGAAGGCAGCGTGTTCGTCGGCGGCGCAGTCGTGCAATGGTTGCGCGACGGCCTTGGGTTCATCCGTCATGCCGCTGACATCGAGGCGCTCGCCGCAACCGTGCCCGACAGCGATGGCGTCTACTGCGTCCCGGCGTTCACAGGTCTCGGCAGCCCCTACTGGGATCCGCATGCCCGCGGCGCGTTCTTTGGATTGACCCGCGGCTCGACCCGCGCGCATCTCGCCCGTGCAGCCCTCGAGAGCATCGCCTTTCAAAGTGCCGATTTGTTGACTGCCATGCAGGCTGACAGTGGCGAACCGATCACCGAACTGCGCGTCGACGGCGGTGCCAGCACTAACAATCTGCTGATGCAGTTTCAGGCAGACGTTCTCGGCGTTCCCGTGGTGCGGCCCCGCCACCCTGAGACAACCGCCCTCGGCGCCGCCTATCTCGCCGGCCTGGGCGTCGGGTTCTGGCCATCGCTCGATGCGATCGGCGCCATCTGGCAGACCGAGCGGCGCTTCGACCCCCAGATCGGCCGGCCCGAGGCGCGCGCGCGGATGGCCAGTTGGGCGCGCGCCGTCGAACGCACGCGCGGTTGGTCGCACGCACCGGCGCCCAGCGTTTAGACTCCCCCTATGAAAATTCTGGTGATCTTCTTGGCTGTTCTGACCGTCGCGCTCGGCACGTATTCCTGGCGAAGTCGGCAAGCCGTGCACGCAGCCGGCGAGCGGCTCACGGCCGAACTGGCGCAGCGCAAATTACTCGAGCAGCGACTCGAGCAGCTGGAAGAGTCCCTAACAACCTGGGCAACGCCGGCCCCGCTTCCGCCGCGCAACAACCCGCCGCCACCGGCGCCACCTGCTACGGCGTCGAGCGTCGCGAGCGATGCGGTCGATGCGGCGGCCACCGAACGGCGCTTCGTGGCCGATATCCTGACGAACCCGCAGCGGCGTGACGCGTACATGGCGCAGCATCGAATGATCGCGCGCCTGCAATACGGCGAGTTCATCAAGCGGCTCGATCTGAGTCCGGCTGACGTGGATGCCCTGGTCGAGATACTGGCCCAGCGGCAAATGGCGATGCTCGGCCGAAATCTGGGCGTGCAACCGGCCGACCCGGCCACGATGAGCCGGCAAGTCGCCGATCTCGATGCGGCCGAGGCGAGCGACATCGCAGCGCTCCTGGGTGCGGACAAAGCGGAGCGCTTCGCCAACTACCGCAGCACACTCCAGGAACGCTCGATACTGACGCCCCTCGTGCAGGAGCTGGACCTGGCGCGCAAACCACTCAAGCCTGAGCAGGTCGATGAGCTGGCCCGCATACTGAAACAGGAAACCGGCGCCATGCGCGAGAAGATGCCAATCGCGCCGGCGACTTTCGCCAACGGTCCGAATGAAAATCAGGCGAGCCGACCCTCCGCCAGCGCCCAACGCGCCTACGCCAAGGAGGTACTGGACTGGCAGCTGGAGCTCAACCAGCGCATTGCGGATCGTACCGCGCAGCTACTGACACCGGAACAACAGATGCGCTTCGTCGCGAGCCAGCAGCAACAGATTGAGCTGCAGCGCCTCAGCATGGCACTGATCGAGCCGGACACGCCCGCTAACTAACGTCGCCCATAAAGAAGCGCTTGACGCCCTCGAAGAAACTGGCTTCACGCGGCGCGTGACTCTGGCCATCAGCGTGTAACGACTCGTCGAACTCACGCAACATCTCGCGCTGCTCGCTCGACAGATTGACCGGCGTTTCGACGACGACGCGACAAAACAGATCGCCCCGCGGTCCGCCGCGCACGGGTTTCACGCCTTTGTCGCGCAATCGGAACACGCGACCCGATTGTGTCTCGGCCGGCACCTTCAAGGACACTTTGCCATCGAGCGTCGGCACTTCAACGGTGCCGCCCAACACTGCGGTAGCAAAACTGACCGGCACCTCACAGGACAAATGCTCGCCATCACGCTCGAAAATCGCGTGCTCGCGCACGTGCATTTCGACGTACAGATCGCCCGGCGGCCCGCCGTTACGGCCCGCCTCACCTTCGCCACTCAGGCGAATGCGATCGCCGGTGTCCACGCCCGCCGGCACTTTGACCGATAACTGCTTGCTGCGCCGAATGCGCCCCTGACCGAGGCAGGTATCGCAGGGATTCTTGATGACTTTGCCGATGCCACGGCAGCGTGGACACGTTTGCTGCAGCTGGAAGAAGCCTTGCGAGATCCGCACCTGCCCTTTGCCGCCGCAGGTATCACAGGTTTCGGGTTTGTGTCCCTTGGCCGCACCACTGCCGCCGCAGGTATCGCATTCGAACAGCTTCTGCACCTGGATCTCGACGGTCGAGCCGAATACGGCCTTGTCGAGATCCAGCTCGAGGTCGTACTTG
>JAGRJB010000509.1 GCA_020442965.1 Pseudomonadales bacterium | reverse complement strand
AGTACGCCAAGCCGCGTTCGGCCGATACCGAAACGATCGGTGGCGTGACGCTGCCGTCTTTTCGCGGCGCGCTCGTCAATCGCCCTGAGTTCGTCCCCGAAGCACGTATCGCCGATCCGGAATTGTTACTACGTGGTTATGAGCGTGCGGCACTCACACTCAACTTCGTACGCGCGCTGAGCGATGGCGGCTTCGCGGATCTGCACCACCCGCAATATTGGGACCTGGGGTTCCTGAATCACTCGCCGCTCAAAGATCAGTATCAGAAGATCGTCGATTCAATCGGCGAAGCGCTCGAGTTCTTTGAGCGAGTCAGCGGTGGCCGCGCACCGCATGAAGTGACGGCGATCGACTTTTTCGCGAGTCATGAAGGGCTGCATCTGCTCTACGAGCAGGCGCAGACGCGGTATATCCCGCGGCAAAAGAACTGGTACAACCTCTCGACACACATGCCGTGGATCGGCATGCGCACGGCGCAGTTGGACGGCGCGCACGTCGAGTTCTTTCGAGGCGTTGCCAATCCGCTCGGTGTGAAGGTCGGGGCGGCCATGGACGCTGGTTGGCTGCAGGGGCTCGTGACCACGCTGAATCCGCAAAACCAGCCTGGCAGGCTGACGCTCATTCATCGCTTCGGTGTCAAGGACATCGAGAAGTCCCTGCCGCGTGCAATCGAGGCGGTGCGCGAGACCGGGCAGCAGGTGTTGTGGATCTGCGATCCGATGCACGGCAATACCGAGACAAGTTCTGGCGGTTTGAAGACGCGCCGCTTCGAGAACATTTTGCGCGAGTTGGAGCTGGCCTTTCAGATTCACCAGGCGCACGGCTCTTATCTCGGTGGCGCGCACATCGAGTTGACCGGCGAGGACGTCACCGAATGCACGGGCGGGGCGCGCGGTCTGACCGACAGCGACTTGCAGCGCGCCTACCGTTCCACGGTCGATCCGCGGCTCAACTACGAGCAGTCATTGGAACTCGCAATGCTGATCGGCAATCTCGGCAAGCCCGAGTCGAAGGCCAATCGTTAGGCCGGTTGTTAGGATCGGTCAACGGCCGTCCAGACCGCAACATTGGTCGCGCGGACAGGCGGCGCTGCGCGAACAAATGATTCTGGCTTTGTTCTCGAGCGCAGCCGCGACCCAGCCGATGCGGAGCACGTGCGCAACGTTTTGTATCCGGGCGGCGCTGGCGGCGGGGATAGTGGTTGCGCCGGAACCGCGCTGACATAGCTGCCAGATCTGGTCGATGATTTCTTGGGCGTCGTAACCTTGCGCCGCCAGGGCGGGCCCGATATCGATACCCACCGACAAAACCCGCTCGGCGCCGGCAGCGTCACGTGTCATCAGCGAGTGGCAGGCATATAGGCGGGGTACACCGCTCGCTTGCATGACGCTCAATTGCGATGTCGGCGGATCCTTCACAGCTGTCGCTGCCGTCCGTTCGCGCAGCAGGCGAAAGACCGCCCAGTGAGGGCAAGGATCGGGTACGACGCTGAGGTTTCCCCATGGCAGGGAGATGCCGTTGCCGCGATAGACCGTTCGCAGAATGCCGGGCGGATAGGCGTCGAAGAAGTGCCAGTGTCGATAGGTCGAGACAGCGGTCATGCGGCGCATGACGACGGCGGGTCCGACACCGAGTGCGCGATATATATCGATGGCATGTCGTTCGCGCACTAACATTTGCCTGAACGGCGTGCGCGGGCAGAGCAGGGCGCCAGCGAACGAACTGCACTCGAATTCGCGCCATGCGATCAACGCATCGCGCTGTGCAAGTCCGGGGGTGGACGCGGCAGACCCGGCGGCGTCCGGTTCGCGATCCGCGCCCGATGCGCCGATCGCGCCGTCGCCAAGGTGCAGAATCTTGTGCCCGAGGAAAAACGCCAGCTCATATTTCAAGCGCGCCTCGTGCTTGCGCAGACGCGCGCTTACGACGATCGTATCCGGCGTCTCGAAGTGCGCGCGCGCCAGACCACGGTTGAGGCGGCGACGGTCATCGTCGATCCAGCGGATGCTGAGACCGTAGCGCTTGCAAATCGCGAGCAGTGCGTCGACCGACAACGGCATGACGCGCTCACCTGCGGTTTCGGCGGCACGCTCGATCTCTGGAAAGTCATTCTGATGGGTCTCCTGCCAGACGCGAATGAGCAACTGTGCGAAGCTGCGCCCGGACGTTCCGGTCTGAAATAACAACTCGGGTAGTGCGGCACGCAAGAGCTCGGGTGTGAACAAGAACGCAGGTTCAAACGCCGACGTAACTTCGTCCGGCGCGACCGCGGTTGCGTCTGTCTGCAGCTCTGCGCTGGCGTCCAGAAACCAGGCTGGCTCGCGCCCAAAGACCTGGGCGATGATCGAGAGGACCACGGGTGAGGGGGTGCGCTTACCCGTCTCGAGCATGCTGAGATACGAGATTGACGGCGACTGCGCCGGATCCAGTTGCGAGCAGCGTGCTGCGAGTTGCTCGAGTGTGATGCCATTGCGCTTGCGCAGCCCGCGCAGCCGCGACCCGAGCAGTTGCCCGTGGCGGATCGCGACCGGGCCTCCGGCATCAGATTCGTGACGAGTAGTAAAATTCACAATGTAAACTTTCTATTGTGTAAGTCACAGATTTGGCAGGATAGACTGTTCCCATGAGTAAAGCCAGTACCGGTCGTTCCCCCAGCGCAGCGCTGCAGGTTCTTGCTCCCCTGACCGACCACGGGGCGGAAATTCTGGGTCCCGCCGCGCAGGAATTCCTGGCGGATCTGATCGGCCCATTTGTGCCGCGCGTCACGGCCCTGCTCGCAGCGCGTGCCGCCCGACAGGTGGAACTCGATGCTGGCGCGCTGCCGGATTTTCTGTCGGAAACCGCGGCGATTCGCGCCGCCGATTGGCGCACCGCGCCGGTCCCGCAGGATCTCGAGGATCGGCGTGTCGAGATCACGGGCCCCACCGATCGCAAGATGATCATCAACGCCCTCAACTCCGGCGCGAAGGTGTTCATGGCCGACTGCGAGGACTCACTCGCGCCGACTTGGGCGAACGTGATCGACGGGCAGGTGAATTTGCGGGACGCCGTACGCCGTTCGATTTCCTTTACGAATCAGAATGGCAAGGCGTATCGACTAAACGATCGGACCGCGACGATGATCGTACGGCCGCGCGGCTGGCATCTCACGGAAAAGCACCTGACGCTCGGTGGTACGCCGGTGCCTGGCGGGCTGGTCGACTTTGGCTTGTACCTGTTTCATAACCACAGGGAGCTTGCGCGGCGCGGTAGCGGGCCCTATTTCTATTTGCCCAAGTTGGAGAACCACCACGAAGCGCGTTTGTGGGCCGAAGTGTTCGCTGCCGCTGAAACCAGACTCGGCATAGCGCACGGCACGATCAAGTGCACCGTGCTGATTGAAACCATTCTCGCCGCATTCGAAATGGATGAAATCCTGTACGAGCTGCGCGACTATATTGTTGGGCTCAATTGCGGTCGCTGGGATTACATTTTCAGCTTCATCAAGAAATTCTCACATCGCCCAGACTTTCTGCTGCCTGATCGAGCACAAGTGACGATGACCACCCACTTCCTGCGCTCGTACTCGCAGCTTTGCATCAAGACCTGTCATCGGCGCGGCGCGTTCGCGATGGGCGGGATGGCGGCGCAGATTCCGATCAAGAACGATCCGGTCGCGAACGAGGCGGCGCTCGCCAAAGTGCGCGCCGACAAGGAGCGCGAGGCGCGGGCCGGTCACGACGGCACCTGGGTGGCCCACCCCGACCTCGTGCCGGTGGCGATGGAGGTGTTCGACAAGTACATGCCGGAGCCCAACCAGCTCGGCAACAAGCGCGAGGACGTGGCGATGGGGCAGGCGGACCTGCTTCAGATCCACGAGGGCACCCGCACCGAGGAAGGCCTTCGCCAGAACATCCGGGTTGGCGTCCAGTACATCGAGGCCTGGCTCCGCGGCCGCGGCGCGGTGCCGCTCTACAACCTCATGGAGGACGCCGCCACCGCCGAAATCAGCCGCTCGCAGATCTGGCAGGAGCTGCATTTCGGCGCCAAGCTCGACGACGGACAGACCGTGACGCGCGCGCTGTTCGATCGACTGCTCGGCGAGGAGATGGAGCGGGTGAAGGAGGAGATCGGCGCCGACAACT
>JAGRJB010000508.1 GCA_020442965.1 Pseudomonadales bacterium | reverse complement strand
CCAGACGCATCGTTCGATTTGATCGTCAGTACGATGTTCTTTCACGAGACCTCCCATGCGGCGTTACGGACCATTCTCGGGGAAGTGGCTCGGTTGCTGGCGCCGGGCGGATTGCATCTGCACCTCGAGCAACCGCCGTATCATGGCATGCCACCGTTTGAACAGTTTCTGCGTGATTGGGACTGCTACAATAACAACGAGCCGTTCTGGACGACGGTGCACGACATCAACATGGTGGAAGTGATGCAGCAATGCGGTTTCGCGGGCGATCAGATGTTCGAGGATGAGATTCACGCCGTCGTGGATCTGCAGCTGCCCAAGGTAGGCGAAGAAGTGGAAGACTTCGGCCGTGGCGGGATGTGGTACGCGTTCGGCGCCGAGCGCGCCGCCTGAGATCGATCGGCAGACCATCATGGATCACCTGACTATCCTCAAACTGGCGAATGCGGCGGCGCAAGGCAAACGCCCGCATTTCTTCTCGCAGCCCGATGTCGATCGATTGCTGTCGATCGTCATGGCAGTTACCGCCGAATTGGCCGTGACGCGCGAGCGGCTCGACACCGTCGAGCGAATTCTGGAGCAACACGAGGTGTTGCGCCGGCAAGAGATCGACAGCTTTCGCCCAGCCGTGGATGCGGCACGTGAGCGCGGACAATGGCATCTCGAGTATCTCGCTCGCGTACTGCGATCGCTGCAGCAAGAGGTCGAGGCCTTGCAGCGTCAGACGAGTGATTCCAGCGTGGAGGACATGTCACTCGAGCTCGCTAACAAATGAGCGCGGCGGCAGCGCGCGTAGCTGCCGCCCGTGTCGTATTGAACGGTAGCGCGTCCTTTTTGCGTTCGCAGGCGCTCGGCCGCGATGGCGACCTCGCTGCAGTCAAGCTCGACGAACTGCAGTTGCCGTGTTACGAGCTTGCGTGGTGTGCGGCGGAACTGGCGGCAGCCGACGCAGTGTTGGCGTATGCCATGGGTGCGACGGACGAATTGTCGTTACCCTTGGCGAACCTATTTGCCGCCGAGGCGCTGCAGCGCTGCTGCACGCGCTGGAGCGCACGTCCAACGGAGTTTGGCCTTGCCTTGAGCGACGTGCTGGCATTCGCGCCCGCCGCTGATCCGGCTTTGGCGGCCGCGCAGTCGAGCAGCGTGCTCGCGGCCATTGGTCGCGCGCTAGTAGCCCGTCACGGTGTCCTGCCGCCGTCGCTCCTCGATCACGATCACGAACTAATGGGCGACGCGTTCAGCAAATTTGCGAGCGAGAGCGTGCTGCCGCACGCGCAGTCGATTCACCGTGGCGATCTCGATATTCCGGCTGAGTTGCTGCGCGACGCCGCTGCGCTCGGCTTGTTCGGCGTTTCGATCCCGCAGCGTTTCGGGGGCCTTCAGCCCGACGATTGCTCCGATACGATCGCGATGTTAGTCGTTACTGAAGCGCTATCGCAGGCATCGCTGGGTGCGGCGGGCAGCCTGATCACTCGCCCCGAGATCATGGCGCGCGCACTTCTGGCGGGCGGTACCGCTGATCAACAGTCGCGCTGGCTCCCGGCGCTTGCGAGCGGCGAAAAGCTCTGCGCCATTTCGATCACGGAGCCGGATCATGGGTCCGACGTTGCCAATCTCAAGTTCCGCGGCACGCGTGTATCAAGCGGCTGGCAACTGGACGGCACCAAGACCTGGTGCACGTTTGCCGGGCGTGCGGACGTGTTGTTGGTCGTGACGCGCACCGACGCCAACGCGTCACTCGGCCACAAGGGCTTGTCGGTGCTGCTGGTGGAGAAGCCGCCCTTCGCGGGGCACCAGTTCGAGTATCAGTCGCCCTTGGGTGGCCGGCTGATTGGGCGTGCGATTCCGACGCTGGGGTACCGCGGCATGCACTCGTTCGAGTTGTTTTTCGAGGAGTTCATAGTGCCCGCCGACGCGCTGATTGGCGAAGCGCAAGGCGAAGGGCGGGGCTTCTATCTCACGATGACCGGCATGGTCGGCGGACGTTTGCAGACTGCGGCGCGCGCCAACGGCGTGATGCACGCGGCTTTCAACGAAGCCATGCGGTACGCAACCGGCCGGCGCGTGTTTGGTCGACCGATAGCCGACTACCCACTGACGAGTGTCCAATTTGCGCGCATGGCGGCGTGGTTGACCGCCTCGCGTCAGTTTAGTTACGCGGTCGCGCGCCGCCTCGATGCCGGTGCCGACGGCCGTGAAGCTAGCCTGACCAAGTTCTTTGCCTGCCGTACAGCGGAGTGGATTACGCGAGATGCGATGCAAAT
Organism: Pseudomonadales bacterium; assembly: GCA_020442965.1. Classification (GTDB taxonomy): domain Bacteria; phylum Pseudomonadota; class Gammaproteobacteria; order Steroidobacterales; family Steroidobacteraceae; genus CADEED01. Next base: position 3,635 of record JAGRJB010000508.1, on the reverse strand, counting down.
GCACGGTGGCATGGGCTACGCAGAAGAGACCGTTGCCGGTCGTCTGTTTGTCGATGCACGCGTCCTGTCCATCTTCGAGGGTGCGGAAGAGACGCTCGCGCTCAAGGTCATTGCCCGCGATCTGCTGGCTCGCGCGAGTTGATAGCGCCTAAGTGGACCAGGCGATCAAATGCCAGTCCAGGACTTTGGTTTCTTGTTCTGGTTCGCTGCGAGACGCGAAAGTTTCGATGTGTAGACGCAACAGGCGCCCGCGCGATAGGGGCTCGACTGCGACAATCGTGACCTCGGTGCGAAGCCGGTCATTCTCGATGACCGGCGCGATGTGGTCGCAGGCACCCCAGGCGATGACGGTGATGAGCGTTGGAATAGCCCGCGTCACTTGCGCGAAGGCGATCGAGATGGTGTGACCACCGTAAACGAGACGCTCGCCAAGATACGACAGTTGGGCATCAGTATGGGCCATGGCCAGGTTGAGCGTCAGGCGCACCAGCTCTGGCGCGCTCGTCACGGTGTCGCGCGCTGCAATGGCGAGACGCGTGCCCGCGGTGAGCGGCAGGCGATCGGAAGTGCGCTCGGTTGTTAGGTCTGAGAGCCGCCAGTTCGGCGGTACAACGGCGCGCAACTCGGCGTCGTTCGGGTGTCGGCCGACGCTCTCAAGATCGTCCGCATGGCCTGTGACGGCGTCCGCCGCACGACACGGAATCATCGGGCAGCGCCAAAAATGCAGTACTGTCTCGTCGTCTTGATTGTGGGTCGTCATCTCGAGCGCGACGATGCCCGTTGCCGGACGTCCCGGTTTGGTTGCGTTTTGCCTGAGTGCCACGATGCGGCTGTGTGTGTGCAGCGTGTCGCCTAAGAAGATCGGCCGCAACAAGACCAGCCCACGATAGAACAGATTGGCTTTGACTCGCTGCGACGCCCAGGTGGTTTGCCCGATCGCCAGGTTGATCGCCAACATCGGATGCGCCAATGGGCGGTTCTGCCCGGTGACGCGACGCGACAGGTGATGGTCGAGCGCCAGTCGCAGCCGATCTCCCGTGATGGCCTGGTACAGTGCCGCATGACCTTCCGTCAGCGTGACTGCCGGCGCGTCATATACCATACCGCGCTCAAGGTCCTCGAAATGCGGACCTGTTACGCTGATCCGAGTGGCTGCTGGCGGCAGCATCGTTAGTCCAGAGGCCATTGTCCAAAAAGCGGTATCAAGTCGGCCCGGCGACGATTCCGCTCGCGCGCAACTTGCCGATCTCGGCGGCCGTCAACCCGCCAATCGTTGCCAGTACTTCATCGGTGTGCTCGCCCAGGCGTGGCGCTGCGATCGCGTCCTCGTGGGCGCTGCGAGAAAAGAACAGCGGCGATCCTGGCATTCGGTAGCGGCCGATGCCGGGCTGCGTCTGTATCGACAATAGCGGGTTGGTCGTTTGCGCCTCAGGGTCGTTAGCGAGCAATTCCCGTACAGTTTGATAGGGGCCGAAGCACACGTCGGCCGCTCGAAACACTGCTTCAATCGCGGCGTAGTCGCGCACCGCAAGCCACGATTCGAGCACGATCGCCAGTGCGGCGCGAGCTCGGAATCGGTCGCCCTCGAGCTGCAAGTCCAAACTGGCGTCGACGCGGGCCGCGGCCGCCGCGAATTCGGTTGCTAGCCGGGTGGCGCGGCACAGGTTGTTCCATTGCCGCTTGGTTAGCGCCACGACCATGAGGCGGCGGCCGTCGCGGGTGCTGAAGTCGCGCCCAAACGCGCCGTACAGGTGGTTGCCGTGACGATCGCGATCCGCGTTGTTGATCTCCACTTCACTGATGAAGCCCATGTTACCCAGCGTTGCGAGGGCGACGTCCAGTAGCGCGACCCGCACGTACTGGCCCTCGCCCGCAAGTCGACGATGCCGTTCGGCTGCTAACAATGCAACCGCCGCCATTTGTCCAGTGATGTGATCCCAGGCTGGCAGAACGTGATTGATCGGCGGGCCGTCAGTGTTGCCCGTCAAGGCTGGCAAGCCGACCCGCGGATTGACGGTGTAGTCGACTTGCGAGCCGCCGTGGCGGTCGCCAGTCACGTTCACATAGATGAGATCGTCGCGTCGCTGCCGCAAGCTGTCGTACGCGAGCCAGCCGCGTGCCGGGAAATTGGTCAGAAAAATTCCGCACTCGGGGCCAGGTGCAGTGATCAGCGCCGCGATCAGTTCCTGTCCTTCCGGTCTGGCGAGATCGATCATCACCGACTTCTTGCCCTTGTTCATGCCCGCCCAGAACAGGCTTTCGCCATCGGCCGTGACGGGCCAGCGATGGGCATCGAGACCGCCATTGATCGGATCGAAGCGGATCACGTCGGCCCCGAGCTGCGCGAGCGTCATGCCACCCAACGGCGCGGCGACGAACGCGGAGCCTTCGATGATGCGCATGCCTTGCAGAATAGGTCGGGTCAATGTGGTTAGAGTAGCGGCCGCAACGAATGTTGAGTGTACCGAAGTGCTACGACGGATTGACGAATCAAGTGTCCGCCGTTCGAGCGGCAGTTTGTGTAAACGGTCGTCCTTCGCGACCGGCCAGCGTCGCGTGGATCTCACCGACAATTGCCATCGCGATCGATTCCGGTGCCCTCCCGCCAATGTCGAGCCCGACAGGCGCGCGCAGTCGCGGCTGTAGCGCCGCAGCGGCAGGGCCGAGATCCCGTAGCAGTCGCTCGCGGCGCGCGGCCGGTCCTAACAAGCCAACATACGGTACCCGCGTCGCGGCGAGCGCGCGTAAGTAGGCGAGGTCGGAATCCAGGTGATGGCTCATGACCACGGCAGCGTCGTACCGATCCAGTGGAATCTCTGCGCTGAGTTCGTGTGGCCGCAGCTCCAGGACCTCGGTACCCAGTGCAAATCGAGCCGGATCGGCATAGGCGGCCCGATGATCCACGACGGTCACTCGCCAGGCTAGAAATGCCGCGAGCTCAACAACGGGCCGCGCGTCCGGTCCCGCGCCGGCAATTAGTAGCCGTGGTGGCAGTTGCAGCGGCAGCAGCAGTGCGCGTAGTCGCGGCTCTTCGTGCTCGAACCAGGAGACCTCTGGTGGATGTGCCGAAGCCGTGCTGGCAGTGCGCATCGCCGCTCTGAGCGCGATGTACCAATCTGCAATCTCGGCCGCCGCATCGACCGCGTGAGCGGCAGCGGGCGTCTCCACATAGGTGCGACCCGGTGCAACCGCCGGATCGGCTGACTCGACGATCAACGCGGCGACGGCGGGTAGTTCGGATCGATACGCTTTGCCGAGCGAGGCGAGCGGCTCCCAGGATTCCACCGCACCCGCCCGGCTCAACAGGATGTCCATTGCACCTTCGCAGCCTGCGCCAAGCCCAAATAGCTCATCGTCTGCCGATCGCATGTCATAGCTGACGATCGTTGCCCGGCCGCTCGTACGAACATCGACCGCGCGTTCCCGCAGATCGCCCTCCAGGCAGCCGCCTGAGAGCAAGCCGGCGTATTCGCCGCTCGGCGCAATCAACAGCTGCGCTCCCGGCTTGCCGTAAGTCGAACCGGCCGTTCTCAGTACAGTGGCTAGCACGGGCGTTTCGCCACGGTGGCGGCAACGCTCGAGTAGCGGCAATAGACGATGTATCGAAGTCATGGACATCGACCGAAGTATGCCAT
>JAGRJB010000507.1 GCA_020442965.1 Pseudomonadales bacterium | reverse complement strand
GCCGATGGTCTGGTACGTGCCGCCTTTGTCGCCGATTCAGTCACACGCCAACACTGGCGCGATCGAAACGACCGGCGGTATCCCCGACGTCCGATCGCTGCGTATCCCGGTGAGGTATCTCGCCAATTTGCTGACGGCGGGTGCCGAGGCTCCGGTGGTCACGGCGCTGGAGCGCATGCTCGCCATGCGCATCTATCATCGTCGACGTCAGCTCGGCGAGGGCGACGCTCGCGAGGTGCTCGATCAGGCCGGCTTGAGCGTCGGACAGGTCGAGGAGATGCATCGCTATCTTGCTATCGCCAACTATGAAGATCGGTTCGTCATCCCGACCAGCCATCGCGAAACCAGCGAGGACGCCTACGGCCTGCGGGGCTCCTGCGGCTTCAGTTTCGGCAACGGCTGCGACTTCGGACCACCGCGATCGACTCTGTTCGGCGGCAAGATGGGGCGACGCAAGCTCACACCAAAGCGGGCTCTCGATACTTGAGGAGGGATCGGTGACGACAATCGTGCTCAAGGCGTTCAGTGCCCTGCTCTCTTATCCGAACGAAGAGCTGCGGGCGGCACTGCCGGAACTGGCTGATGTCATTCGAACATCCCCACTCGTGGCGCCGCGCGAACAACACGGCTTGCTCGAGCTGATCGATGAGTTGAGTCGTAGCGACGTGCTCGCCGCCGAGGAGAATTATGTAGATCTCTTTGATCGCGGGCGTGCCTTGTCCCTGAACCTGTTCGAGCACCTGCACGGCGAAAGCCGTGATCGCGGCACGGCCATGGTCGATCTGAAACGGCTGTACGAAACCGCCGGCTTCGAACTGGCAACGCGCGAATTGCCCGATTACTTACCGGTCGTTCTCGAGTATCTCAGTCGACGCAAGCCAGGCGAGGCGAAGGACTTGCTCACCGACTGCACACAAATTCTGCAGAGCATCGCGACAGCACTGATCGCGCGCCGGACTAACTATGCCGCAGTTCTGCAGGCGCTGTTGGTCATCGCCGGCGAACAGCCGATTTCGGCGGCCGATGTGCCGATAAGATCCGAGTCAGCAGAATCCCTCGATCAAAACTGGATAGAGCAGCCGGCATTCGGCAAGCCCACGATGCATGGGAGACAGAGTGATGCAATATGACAACTATCTGAACCTGTTCCTTTTCGGTATCTATCCGTATGTCTGCCTGTCAATCCTGCTGATCGGTAGTCTCATCAGGTTTGATCGCGAGCCGTATACCTGGAAAAGCGATTCCTCACAGCTGTTGCGCAAGCGACAATTGAGCTTGGGATCGAACCTGTTTCACTATGGCGTGATCACCGTGATCCTCGGGCACTTCATTGGATTCCTGGCACCGCATTGGGCTATCGACTGGTTCCTCTCGCCCGTTGCCCACCAGCTCCTGGCGATGGTCATCGGCGGGATCGCGGGGCTGATCGCGATCGTGGGGATGACGATCCTGCTCGCACGGCGGCTCGGCGACCAGCGGGTCAGGCTCAATAGCCGCAAATGGGACATCGCGGTCGCATTCATGCTTTGGGCACAGTTGGCTCTCGGCTTGTTGACCGTACCACTGTCCGCCTTTCACATGGACGGGGCGCTGTTCGAAGTACTAACTACCTACGTCAAATCGATCGTCACATTCAACGGCAATGCAGCCATGCTCATGACCAGCGTACCGATTGTGTACAAGCTGCACATTCTGCTCGGGTTC
>JAGRJB010000506.1 GCA_020442965.1 Pseudomonadales bacterium | reverse complement strand
GCGGGATCAGCTCAGTGATCCGCGCTCCGACCCACGCGGCGTCGTCGTAGCGCTGCTCGACATGCTGGTAGACCTCGTCGAGTTCCGGAATGACCTTGCGCAGGATTGCGCCGAGATGGCGCGCCTCGGCCGGCACTGGCAGCGCAGGCTCCGCGCCCAACCACTGCACGCGCGCCTTGTTGAGTCCGTCTGCCTCGCGCCAGTGTGTCAACACACGAAACTTGCGCTCTCCCAGGCAACTTATGCCTAACAAGTTATCCGGTAGCTGGCTGAAGTCGACGATACGCGCGGTTGTACCGATCGCGGCGGTCCGTGCCACCTCACCGACTTCGCCGCCGGCGCGAATCAACACCACCCCGAACGCAGATTGCTCGCGCATGCACTGGCTCACCATGTCGGTGTAGCGCGTTTCGAAAATCCTGAGCGGCAGCGGTCCGCCGGGAAACAGCACCATATTGAGCGGAAACAGGGGGATTTGCGCCGTTTCAGTCATCGCGCAACGGCGGCGCAAGTCCCCAGCGGGGCATCAAGTCGTTAGCGACACCGATCTGATCGAGTATGCGCGCCACGATGAAATCGACCAACTCGTCGACGCGGGTCGGCCGATTGTAGAAACCGGGGTTCGCGGGCAGGATCACACAGCCGAGGCGCGCAAGCTGCAGCATGTTCTCGAGATGGATTGCCGAAAACGGCGTCTCGCGGGGCACGATGATGAGCTTGCCACTTTCCTTGATGACGACGTCCGCCGCACGCTCGAGGAGATTATCGCTGGCCCCATGCGCGATCGCCGCAAGAGTTGCCATGCTGCAGGGACACACGACCATCGTCAGCGGCGATCCCGAGCCACTCGCCACGGGCGACGTCCACTCCTCTTCGCCTAACACGCGCAACTGTCCGTCGCGCGCGCCGGTAGCCTTCGTGAGAAAGCGCGTAGCGTCGAGCGACCGGCCCGGCAGCTTGCAATCGGTCTCTGAACCCAGAACGATCTGCGCGGTCTTGCTGATCATGACCAGGACTTCGCGATCCGCGGACACCAACGCCTCGATCAAACGCAAGCCGTATTGCGCGCCCGAAGCGCCCGTCATGCCAACCGACACAGCACGCCGGCGAAAATCCCCGTTCTCGCGTTTAGTCACGCACGCGCCTCCAGCGCCGTGAGCAATTTGCCGTGCACGCCGCCGAAGCCACCGTTCGACATGATCAGCACGTGATCCCGCGGCCGCAATCGCTGCGACAGATCCGTGACCAGCGTGTCGACATCGCCTGCCAAATGACCACGGTCACCGAGCTGTTGCACGACGCCGGCAGCATCCCAGCCCAGATCCGGCGGCGCAAACAGCCAGACCTCATCGGCTTGCGCCAGCGACGGCGCCAACGTGGTCGCGTGCACGCCCAGGCGCATCGTGGCGGAGCGCGGCTCGAGCACCGCCACGATCCGCTCAGTACCCACCTTGCGACGCAAGCCATCGAGTGTCGTGGCGATCGCGGTCGGATGATGCGCGAAATCGTCGTACACCTTGATGTCCGCCGCGACACCGCGCAACTCCATCCGTCGACGAATTCCCTTGAACTGCGTCAACGCTTCGATCGCAGTACCCGTGGGCACGCCGGCATGGTGCGCAGCGGCGATCGCCGCAAGTGCATTTTCCGCATTGTGAGCGCCGGACATCTGCCAGGCGACGGTACCGATCGTCTGGCCCGCATGCAAAACGTCGAATGCGGAGAAATCACCGCCTTCCGGCAGGTTCAAGGACCAAGTAGCGACCGCCGTGCCAGCGCTCGAGAAACTCTCAAGCGGCGTCCAGCAACCCATGGTCAGCACCTGATCCAGACGCGGGTCGTTAGCGTTGTG
>JAGRJB010000505.1 GCA_020442965.1 Pseudomonadales bacterium | reverse complement strand
GTGGCAGGCAATGGGTCGATGAGGTCTTTCGTCAACTTGACGAACGCGTGAAGGTCCTCTGGCAGGTTCGCGACGGGGAAACTGTCGCTGCCGAAACCGAGTTGTTCGAAATCACGGGCCCCGCGCGTGCCGTTCTGACTGGCGAGCGCACCGCGCTCAATTTTCTGCAGACCTTGTCGGGGACCGCAACTGCCGCGCGGCAATTCGTCGCGGCGATCGCCGGCACCAATTGCCGGATATTGGACACGCGGAAGACTTTGCCAGGGCTGCGTCTCGCGCAGAAGTACGCCACGCGCTGTGGTGGGGTGCAGAACCACCGGCTCGGACTGTACGACCGGGTGCTAATCAAAGAGAACCATATCGCCGCCGCGGGTTCGATCGCCGCGGCGGTGAACACCGCGCGACGCACAGCGCCCGAGTTGCTCGTCGAAGTCGAAGTAGAGTCGCTCGCGCAGTTCGAGACTGCGCTCGCAAGCGGTGCCGACGTCATCATGCTCGACGAGTTGTCACTGGATGACATGCGTAAGGCGGTCGCGGCGAACCACAGCACGCCGCACCACGCCCAGCTCGAGGCGTCCGGTAACGTCTCGCTCGAGACACTGCGCGACATCGCGGAGACGGGGGTCGACTATATTTCAGTGGGCAGCATCACGAAGCACGTACGTGCGATCGATCTGTCGATGCGGCTCGACTTCGCCGGTTAACGTTCGACGCAGACCCTGTCGCGGCCGATCATCATCGATCGCCATCCAGGAATCGACGACGCACTGACGCTGCTCCTGGTATTGGCCTACACCTGCCGCAGTCCTTGTCCTACTTGGGAGGTCACGTCATGACGCAGGCACGGACGGCCGCGGGCGAATGCGCCGCAGAGCGGATGGAACATTTTGCTCCAGGCCCGGTCTGATCTATCAGACGAGCAGCAGCTATCATAAGGAGCAGCAGCCATGCAAAAGACAATCGTTGCGGTCGCGATCGGTGCGCTTGCGCTCACGGCTTGTGCCAGCACCGGCGATCTGGCCAAGAAGAATGGCGAAGAAGCGCAATTTCGCTACATGGACTACGCCGGCGAACCGGTGAAGGAATTCCGTTCATTCCGTCTTGATGGCTGGACCCCGGTAGCGCGTGACAAGTTAGTGGTCTGGACCGGCGTCAATGAGGCCTATCTGATCAAGGTCTGGGATAGCTGCCGCGATCTGCAGTTCGCGAACCATGTCGGCGTAACCTCGACGGGCAATACCGTCAGCACGTTCGAAAAAGTGCGCGTTGGTCGCGAAACCTGCCCGATCTCCGAGATCCGGCCGGTCGACATAAGGCGCATGAAGGCCGACCGGCGCGAAGCTGCGCTGGCAAAGAAAGCCGCTGACTGATCCCGGCGAGGCCCGATTCGCAGTACCGTGCGCTTGCAGCGCAGCCGCGGAAATCCGCCGCTGGCGGTCCGGGCTGATGGCGCACGTTGCGCTTGTTACTATCCCCTGAAGTCGTCTACGCTCACGTGACGGATATTCGAACGTCGGCGCCTGCTCCTGTTGACTCGAGCGCCGCCGAGGGGGATGTCGATGAGCAACTCCAGACTGGCGCATTTCTTTCGCTACGACGAGGCCGCTGAGCGCGACAGCGCCGACAATCCGCAATCAGCCCTTGGGCCCGAACAGCGTCGGCCTGGCGGTCCATTGTTGGCGCTCGCCTTTGGTTGGGGCTTTCTGATCACCGGTCTGCTAACAGGCGGTGCACTCGGCGCGGGCGTGCCGCTGTGGCCTGATCTCCTTTGGTACTCGCTGCTTGGGAATCTGGTGAATTTTGTCATTGGCGCTCTGGTCGGATACATCGCGTATCGCACCGGCTGCAATAGCGCCTTGCTGTTCCGCGCGGTCTACGGTCGAGTCGGCGCATACGTGCCGGTCGTGTTCATCGCGCTGCTCACCATCGGCTGGCAAGGAATCGTCGTCGGCGCTTTCGCGCAAGTGTGGACACAATCGCCGGGTACCGCGCTCTACTACGCGGTCGCGATCTTTGCCGGCGTGTTGTACACGGGCACAACCTTGTTCGGTGTCAAGGGGCTCGAGCGTGTCGGCCTGCCCTCCATGATCATACTCACGCTCGTCGGGCTCTACGCAATCTGGATCAACATCGGCAAAGCCGGCGGCCTGGCCCCGTTGCTGGAGATCTCGCGGAGCATGGCGGCACAGCATCCGCTGACAGGCATTGAGGCAATCAATCTCGTCATTGGCTCATGGATCGTCGGCGCCGTCGTCATGTCCGAGTACGTGCGCTTCTCGCGGTCCGCCATGGTCGCACTGGCCATTCCCTTCGTGGTGCTGGTAGTCGATCAGATGTTCCTGCACATCGTCGGTTCGTTGGGCACGGTCGTGAGCGGTAGCGCGGATTTCACGACTTACATGCGCTCGATCGGCGGTTTTGCCGCCATCTTCGCTCTGGTCGGCATGACGCTCGCACTTTGGACGACCGGTGATACCAATTTGTATCTGCCGTCCGTGCAGACCGCCAGCTTGCTGCGCCGACCCAAGCGCGTCATGGTGCTGATATGCGGTTTGGCCGGCACGATCCTCGGGCTGGGCATTTACGAACGGTTCCTCGACTGGATCGGGCTGCTCGCAACGGTGGTGCCACCGGTGATAGGACCTGTGCTGGCGGACTACTACTTGTTCGGTCCACGACACCGCGAGCCATACGATTCGATGCCACGGAACGGCGCCAGTTTCGCGGCCATACTGGGCTTCATCGGCGGCGCGTGGCTGGCGGCCAGTCCGCAACTGGTTGCGGGCCTGCTGGGTGAGCTTGAAGTCGCTCCGGCGCTCCTTGGCTTGGTGGCGTCGATCCTCATTTACCTGATCGTACATCCGATCGAGGCGGCCTTGCGCCGCAGGCGCGTCGACCTGGCCGCGTAGCAGAGCCAGTATCTCAGGCGTTGACCGCCTGCAATACCCGCTGCGGCTGCGCTACGCCGTAGCCCTGCGCGTAGTCCACGCCCAGTGCAGTGAGCATCTGGATGATCTCCGCATTCTCGGCAAACTCGGCGATCGTTAGTTTACCGGTCAGATGACCGATCTCATTGATCGAGCGCACCATCTCGCGATCGATCGGATCGTGGAGAATCTCGCGGACGAAACTACCGTCGATCTTCAGGTAGTCGACTGGAAAGTGCTTGAGGTAACCGAAAGACGACAGCCCAGTGCCGAAATCGTCCAACGCAAACTTACAACCCAGCTCGCGCAGCGCCTGGATGAATCGATTGGCTTGCGAGAAACTCGCCACGGCCGCCGTCTCGGTAATTTCAAAGCAAATCTTGGTAGCATCCAATCCCGTACGGCCGAACTGATCGATGACGAACGGCAGAAACTTGTCATCGCCGAGACTCTGGCCGGACAGGTTGATCGAACACATCGCGAGCCGGTCGCGTTCATCGGCTTCGGAGACCAACCAGCGCAGCGCATTTTCGATCACCCAACGATCGATCGCCGGCATCAACCCATAACGCTCAGCTGCGGCGATAAAGTTGTCGGGCGACACCATGCGGCCGGATTCATCGCGCATGCGCAACAGCAATTCGTAGTGAATACCAGGCTCAACTTTCTGCAACGGCTGGATCGCCATTCGGTAGAGCTCGAAACGACCGTCATCAAGTGCCGAGTTGATACGCGCTGCCCATTGCATTTCGCGGCGGCGACGCATTAGCTCGATGTCATTCTCGGCGAAGCTGTGGACGCGGTTGCGCCCCGCTTCCTTCGCGGCGGCACACGCGCTATCGGCCGCCGAGAGTATCGATGCGACGTCGACATTGTCTGCCGTGATCGGTACTACGCCAATACTCGCGCCGAGCCGGAACACACGATCTTCCCAGGTGAAACGGAAGTTTCGTACCGCCTCGCGCAATGTCTCCGCCGTACGCAAGGCTTCATCGAGAGAGCAGGCTTCGAGCAGCACGCCGAACTCGTCGCCGCCGAGGC
>JAGRJB010000504.1 GCA_020442965.1 Pseudomonadales bacterium | reverse complement strand
TAACAACGCGTTGCAGCGGGCCGTCATGCCCCGTGGGTGGTGCGCCGCGAGCGCCCCAGAAGATTATGCGCCCACGGAGTGCTGCCGCCGTCGCTGTGTGGCCGCTGAACGCGAGCGTTAGACCGCGCTATGGCAAGCGCCGCTTCAAAGTCCTATCCGTCGCGAGTCGACACTTGGATTGCGGTGATCCTGTTGGCCTCTGCGTTGGCGACGTTAGTCGCGTCCGCTATATTGGTGTCAACGCCAATGGCGGGGCGATGGTTCGTGGCGGTACCACTCGTGGTCATCGCAGCAGGGCTTCCCCTATCGTTGCTCGCCAACACCAAGTATCAATTCGTGAGTTCGCATCTGCAGATTGGGGCCGGACCTTTCCATTGGAGTGTGCCCGTCAAAGAGATCACTGCGGTGTCCAAGACCCGAAATCCTCTGTCCAGCCCAGCGCTGTCATTTGATCGCGTTCTGATTCAATATGGTGCCGGGAAATCCATCATGATCTCTCCCAAAGACGAGCGGGCGTTTCTCCTGGAGCTAGAGTCCCAGAGAAGTGCGGCGGGCTAACAAATCACTCCAGCATACGGCGGGACTTAAAGTGCAAACTATGAAGCAGCAGCAATTCAATCATGCAGTCTCAGGAGTCAGGTCGCGTTATGGCGCTGGCGCTGAGGTCAGCCGTTAGGCGCCGCAAATGCAAGACCCGCAGCACGCGTACCGCCTTCTTGCGGACGCAGTCTTGCTGCTTCACTTTGCCGTTGTTGTCTTCGTCGTCGGTGGTCTCATTGCAATATTCCTGGGGAACGCGAAGGACTGGCTCTGGGTCAACTCCCCAGCGTTTCGCATCGCGCATGTGCTTGCCATCGGAGTCGTCGTGGTGCAGAGCTGGCTTGGCCTGCTGTGCCCGCTCACCATCCTGGAGTCGTGGTTGCGCGAGCAGGCAGGAGAAGCAGTGTACGCAGCAAGCTTTGTAGAGCACTGGGTTCAGCGGGTCCTGTACTACGAGGCCCCGCAGTGGGTTTTCGCCCTGGCTTACACCGTCTTCGGCTTGCTCGTAGCTGCGGCCTGGTGGTACTTTCCGCCTAGAAAACATTCACGTCACGGTCATGCCAGCGGCGCCTAACACCTCGCGCAAGCGGAGCGCCAACGGCATGCCGTCCGTGGCCCTTATTTCATTCTGGGCCACAGCCGTCCTGCCGCTGTCGCCCGCTTAGCTCAAACGTTGTGCAACAGCTAGGGAGGTGCGCGTGCCTGAGCTGAGCCGCTTTCTAGGCATCATCGCGATGTACTACCGCGACCATCCACCACCGCATTTCCACGCCATTTGCGCGGAACATGAGGCAACGGTGGTCATTGAGACTGGCGCGGTCAATGGGTTCCTGCCCGCCAGGGTGCTTGGGCTTGTACAGGAATTGCATGTGCTACATCACGCAGAGCTACTTGAGTCGTGGGCACTTGCAGCGGCCCAGAGACCGTGGCCTAATTTCGCTCCACTGGAGTAACAGTCATGCTGCCTCGAATTACAGATGCGCGTTACATAAGCGGATACACCGTCTGGCTGCGATTCATGGACGGCTCCGAGGGGAGTGTCGATCTGTCCGCTGAACTCACAGGGCCAATATTTGAGCCGCTGCACGATCGGGCGATCTTCGCCCAAGTTCGATTGCATCCGGAACTGCACAAGCTCGTGTGGCCGAATGGTGCTGACTTTGCGCCCGAGTTTCTCCGTGCAAGATTACGTGCTGCTGCATAACTACGCACTGCAGCGGACATCGCGCTTCGTCGAGAGTGCCGCTGAGCGCGGGCGTTGGGCGGACAGACGAATGGGACATGCATGCCCGGCAAAGATCATGTGCTAAGTCCGGCCGGGGCGCAGGCTTACTACGACCGATTTGGCAAGAAGCAAGACAGCCAAGGTTTCTACGAAGACCCGGCGCTCGACGATATGGTGGCCAATGCGAACTTTCAGGGCTCTCGGCGAATTTTCGAATTCGGATGCGGGACCGGCAAGTTTGCGAGACATCTTCTTGAGAAGTGGCTGCCCCCGTCCGCAAGTTATATCGGCTGCGATATCAGCCCCGTCATGGTCGGCCTCGCGCAGCGCCGGCTGGACGTTTGTGGCGAGCGGGCGCAAGTTGTCCCGTCCGATGGTGCCGTTCGGTTTCCGCTTCCGGATCATTCGGTCGATCACGTTGTCTCCAGCTATGTTCTGGATCTGCTCTCGGAGGCGGACATCGAGCGCTTTTTCTCCGAGTCGCGCCGCGTGCTGATGCCCGGCGGAGGCAAGGTCTGCATCGCAAGCCTGACAAGAGGCGTTACCGTTCCCTCGCGCATCGTTTCGTCCCTGTGGATGCTGGCATTCCGCCTTGGCCCCGCCTTCGTTGGCGGCTGCCGTCCGATACGCATCGATGCCTTCGTGAATCCGCAAGACTGGCAGGTTGTGCATCGAAGGGTTGTGACTGCGTTTGGAGTGCCGTCGGAAGTCCTGATTCTCGAGATGCAAGGCGCGACCAACAACGGGCCGGAAGCCAACTAACCCACGCGCCCGGTCCGAACCTGAGCGCTCGAGGCCATGGGGACATGATGATGATGCATACCTGCTTCGACGGTTCCGGGCTGGTAGCTATCGAGGCCGGTCTTCCGAATATCACAAGGAGTCCAAGCTGATGACCCTGACAACCATCATCCTTCTGGTGCTGGCGCTCTACGTGGCGCAGATTTTTCTGCAGGAGACATCGCGTTTCGGCTTCGATTTGCGGGGCATCGTGGGCAACCGCGATACACAGCCGGAGGCATCGGTTGTTGCGGGGCGGCTGGACCGCGCCAAGAACAATATGCTGGAGTCTTTGCCGATATTTCTCGCGCTGGCGCTGCTCGCGCTGGTCAAGGGCGGCGACACGAGCGAGGCAGCCCATGCGGCATTGCTTTTCCTTGTCGCGCGCATCGTCTATGTGCCGGCGTATGTGAGTGGCATCTTCATGCTGAGGTCGCTCGTGTGGCTGGTGGCGATTGCCAGCCTCGGGCTGATGGCGCTGCCACTAGTCTAGAGCGTGGGGAACAATTGTGGAGTTGACCCGGTTTGATGGAC
>JAGRJB010000503.1 GCA_020442965.1 Pseudomonadales bacterium | reverse complement strand
GGTCATCGACGCGTTGCTCACCAAGGGTGTGGGTACCGGACTCGCTACTCAGCCCAACGCCGAGATCGCGACCGAACTGAACGCGCTGATCGATCGGCTGACAACCGGTGCGGCCGGTACGCAGGCCGGGCGGACCGCGGTCGTTATCACTGCCAGCTGTGCGACCGTGCTCGGCAGTGCAACCACACTCGTGCAGTAGTTCTCGAGGAGCGCAAGATCATGATCATACGCAAGCAAGGTCCTCGGCAGCTGGCGCTCGACGAGCCCATCCGGCATGAGTCGAGCCACAAGCGGCCGGTGACGCGCCGCGACTTTATCGGCCAGGGCATGCGCGCCGGGCCAGCGCTGGTGGTAGCACCTTCACTGCTGACAATGTTGTTAGGATCGAAGGGCGCGCGTGCACTGTCTCCTGATCTGAACGCGCTCAAGGGACCCACGGAGTGCAACATTCAGTTAGGCGCCGGCAAGATCCCGTTCATTGCATTCGATCTGGCGGGCGGCGCCAATCTGAACGGTTCGGAGGCCTTGATCGGCGGTCCGGGCGGGCCGCTCGACTTTCTCTCGACCGGTGGCTATGCGCGGCTGGGGCTGCCGGGCGACCTGCTGCCCAACTCGCCTAACGCAGCTAGTCCTACCAACAATTTCATCAATCAGGAATTTGGTTTGCCCTGGCACGCCGACGGCGGCATGCTGCGCGGCATGTTGCTGGCGACGGCCGTGACTACGCGTGCCTTCACCAACGGCGCTGTGATCGCTGCGCGCTCGGAGAACGATACGGGCAATAATCCGCACAATCCGATGTACGGCATCAACAAGGCTGGTGCGGACGGTGGTTTGTTGACACTGATCGGATCGCAGGCTTCCGATTCGGGTGGCAATTCGATGGCGCCGGTGATGATGATCGATCCGGCCAAGCGACCAACGAAAGTCGACCGGGCCAGTGACGTCACGGGGCTCGTCGATACGGGCGAACTCGGCACGCTGTTCGCCAATTCTGACGATGCGATCGCCGTGCTCGAGTCGATCACGCGCGTCAGTCATCGCAAGATCGATCTCGCAGCCGTCGATCCGAAGCTCGCAGCGACCGAAGCGGCGGCGCTGAAGAAGCTCGTGCGCTGTGGTTATCTCAAGTCGGCCGATTTGGCGGACCGCTTCCGCAGCCCTGCGGCGCTCAATCCCGATATCGATCCGGATATTGTCGGCCCCGCCGGCATATGGACGCAGGCCGAGTACGACGGCGACGGCGAATTTCGCAAGACGGCCGCCGTCATGAAGATGATCGTCGAAGGCTATGCCGGCGCCGGCACCGTTACCATGGGAGGCTTTGACTATCACGGACAGGGTCGCGCAACGGGCGAGCTACGCAACTTTCGGGCAGGCCGTTGCATTGGGGCGTGTCTCGAATACGCTGCGCGCAAAGGCAAGCCCTTGATGGTCTACATTTTCAGTGACGGTTCGCTGTCCGCAAATGTTACGGTCGACAACAGTGCCGACGGGCGCGGCAAATCGATGTGGGCGAGTGACAACCAGGGCACGGCAGCATCCATCATGCTCGTCTTCAACCCGGGGGGTCGCGCGCAGCTGCGGTCGCCGACGCGCCAGCAGATCGGCAATTTCAGCCCCGACGGTGCGGTCGTGACCAGCTCAAGTCCAGCGGCGAACTCGGTCAACTTGCTGGTCGAAACCGTCGTGCTCAATTACATGGCGTTGCACGGCGAGGAGGGCCAGTTTGCGTCTCGTTTCCCGCAAAACGGCCTGGGCGGATCGCAGCTGCGCGATACACTCACCCTGTTCGCGCCGATCGTGAACGGGGTCATCTAAGG
The DNA here is from genome assembly GCA_020442965.1 of Pseudomonadales bacterium. Taxonomy (GTDB): domain Bacteria; phylum Pseudomonadota; class Gammaproteobacteria; order Steroidobacterales; family Steroidobacteraceae; genus CADEED01. Next base: position 5,023 of record JAGRJB010000503.1, on the reverse strand, counting down.
TTCCTCGGTGTGGCACCCCTGGGTGCCCACGATCGACTTCAGACTCGTCGGCGGGCTACCTGACCGCGGTAGTTGTCGCGAATGTCGCGGACCGCCGACGCCCATGCCTGCTCCCAGGCACCTTTGCGGCAAATAAATGTGCGATCCGTCATGTGCTTACGCGATCAAGCGCGACGGCGCTTCACTGACATTGTTAAACTGCCGGTGCGACGTTTGTGACGCTGGGAACGCCTGTTTGAGCGCACGGGTCAAAGGACTGATGCCGGACGCGCGGTCGCGGATGTCTTGCAACTGTCTCGTTTTGTGGTTTGAGGAAGCGAAGGATTCGGCTTGGTGGGGCAGCGATATCCGACATTGGCGAGTACGGCGCGGTTGCCAAATGCGCTACCGCTCGTGCTGCTGTGGCTGATTCTTGTGGCGGCACCGGTGTACGCGGCCGACGAGACCGCGCTGCTCGGTACTACCGCGCCCGACTTCGCCGCGAAGGCCTTGTCGGGGGAGAACGTGCGCCTCTCGGAATATCGCGGCGACGTCGTTGTGCTGTCCTTCTGGAGCGGGCGCTGCAACGTCTGCCGCGGGCAGCTGGACGCTCTGGAGAGGATCTCGCAGACCTATCGCAGCGCCGGTCTGGTAGTCGTCAGTGTCAATCTCGACGCGAACGAAGACCGGGCCCTGAGTTTTGCCAAAGGACTGGATGTCAGTTTTCCTTTGGTGGTGCAGGCCGAGAAGAACATTGGACGGGACTACCACGTCAATGAACTGCCGACCATTGTAATGATCGATCGAACAGGCAAAGTGCGGTTTGTGCAGCGCGACTGGCGCCGTCTTGATGAGGCGCAGTATGTGCGGGTGCTGCGCCCTCTGTTGGATGAATGAGTACCGCCAATGCAGCAGTCGCCCGCCTTTTCAACCGGAAAACATATGATCAAACGTACCACAGCGCTCCTCGCTCTCATGTTGACCGTAGCCTGCTGGGTAACACCGGCACAGGCGCAGGTGCAGGAACAGCGAGCGGCACAGCAACCGGACTCACGGACCGAACCAGTCGTTGCGGCTCCGGCCGATGCGGCCGTCGATTCCGCAGGCGTGGCCCCCCCCGGCGGAGCACCTGTTGACGCTACTGCGGCGAGCGAGTCGTCGACTGCCGCGCCGGTCGATACGCGTGGGCTGGATGAACAGATCCAGTCACTCAAGAAGGACGTTGTCGATCTCAACAAGGATTTGTTCGTGTTGGAGGAGGAACTGCTGTTCCCGGCCAATACGCAAGTAGCCGTTTTCGTGTCGATGGATGTCGGTGAATTCTTTGCACTCGATTCCGTGCAGCTCAAGATCGACAACCGTGAGGTGTCCAACTATCTATACACCCCGCGCGAGGCCGAGGCGCTCCTGAAGGGCGGCGTGCAGCGCATCTACGTGGGCAACCTCAAGGTTGGTAAGCACGAATTAGTAGCACTGTTCGCGGGCAAGGGGCCTAACCAGCGTGACTATCGACGTGGCGCCAATTTGCGCTTCGAGAAGAGCGTGGGGGCCAAGTACCTGGAGCTGAAGATCACCGACCGACAGCGCCGTGCGCAGCCCGAGTTCGCGATCAGGGATTGGGAATAGCGCTCCATCATGCTGTCGCGTGTTTTGTTAGTGGCTGGTTGTCTGCTCGTGGGAGCGACCAGTGCGGTACCAGCCCAATCAGCGGACGACCGGGATGCCGGCAGGCTGCCGCCGTCGGTCGTGCGCGATTTGCACTATGGCGACGTGCTGTTCTATTTCTACCAAGGCAAGGACTTCGAAGCGCTGACACGGCTCAATGCGTATCGGCAGTGGAACAGGACGCCGAACCACGATGCCGATGGCGAGTTGTTGCTGGGCGGTCTGTACCTGTCGCTTGGCATGCACAACGAGGCGGGGCAACGATTCGAGCGGCTATTGACGAGGAATTTGCCGCAGGACGTGCGCAATCGCGCCTGGTTCTACCTCGGCAAGATCTGGTATGACCGTGGTTACCTGGATCGGGCGGAGCGCGCCCTGCGATCAATCGAAGGGGTGCTCACGCCGGAGCTGGAGGCCGAGCGTCTGCATTTGCTGGCTAACACTTTGATGCGCCAGGAGCGATTTGACGAAGCGATCACGCTCCTGAACGGCTGGCGTGCGCGCGGCGGCCAGCAGGACTGGCTGGCGTACGCCGAGTTCAATCTTGGTGTCGCACTCGTTCGAAAGGGACTCGTCACAGAGGCGGATCCAATTCTGTCGCGCGTCGGGCAGTTGGAGAGTGGCCGGCGCGAATTGCGGGCACTGCGCGATCGCGCCAATCTCGCGCTGGGCTATGCCTATATCCAGGCCGATCAGCCCGAGAAGGCGCGCGTGCCGCTCGAGCGCGTTCGCCTGAACGGCCCGTACTCGACCAAGGCCTTGTTAGGTGTCGGCTGGGCGGACGCCGCGACCGGAAAATACGAGCGCGCTCTAACCCCGTGGCTCGAGCTGCGCGATCGAAACCTGCTCGATGCGGCGGTGCAGGAATCCTATCTCGCGATTCCGTACGCGTTTCGCAAGTTGAACGCCGATGCGCAGGCCGCCGAGAGCTATGAGCTGGCATTGCGCTCGTTCAGTGAAGAATCCGGGCGTATCGATCAATCGATCACCAAGATCAAGAACGAGCAGCTGTTGGATCAGTTCGTCGCCAAAGACGATCAGCAGCAGTATGGCTGGTTCTGGTCTCTAAGGCAGGTGCCCGACGCCCCCGAATCACGCTATTTGTACGCGCTCCTTGCGAGTCACGATTTTCAGGAGGGTCTCAAGAACTATCGCGATCTCGGTTTTCTGAGTACCACCTTGCTGCATTGGGACAACAGCATCGAGGCGTTCGATAACATGATCGATACTCGCGAGCGCGCCTACGCAGAGCGCTTGCCCCGCGCCGACGCCTTGCTTGCGAGTGGCGCAGTTGATCAACTCCGGTCGCGGCGCGATGACGTCGCCAACCAGCTGACGCAAGTCGAGCAGGAGAACGATGTCGCAGCGCTCGGAACGCCCGAGCAGCGTGACCAGTGGGCACGTATACAGCGGGTCGAAGCGGCGTTGGCCGTCATGCCCATGGACGACGCGAACAACGCGCTGCGTGACAAGGCCAGGCTCATCAAGGGCGCGCTCTATTGGCAGCTGGATGAGGCGTTCAAGGCGCGCGCGTGGCACGAACGCCGTACGCTGCGCGATCTCGATCAGGCCCTGCGTGAGGCGGGCAATCGTTGGATACGCGTCGAGAAAGCGCGCAGCAGCGCACCGATGAATACTGGAGAGTTTGCGGCACGCCTGCAAGCGCTCAAGAGCCGGCTCGACGAACTGACGGTACGGCTGGTCGACATGCAGGCGCAACAGAACGACTTGTTAGAGCGTCTGGCGATCGAGCAACTGGAGCAGCAGAAGGCTCGCCTGGCAGCTTACAGCGTGCAGGCGCGTTTCGAGCTCGCCGCGATTTACGACGGTCTTGCGAGCAAGGCGCCGGTAACGCCTTCGAACGACGCGCCGTCGCCCGATTCGGGGACGCAGGCGATGCCTCAGCCGGGCGTCTCGGCCCCCGATCCTGCCGATTCGACTCCGATCGACCAGAATCCGGCTGACGACCAACCGCCGGTCGAGGTTGCACCCCGCCAGAATTCTACGAGTGCGCGCTCATGAGTGCGCAGCGCGTGTGGCTCGGCGTCATTGTTGCACTGCTGGCAGCAGCGACTCCTGCGCAGGCGGCAAGTAAGCGCGAACCGACGATCAAAGACCTCGCACCGCGGCCGGTCGTACTCGACACGAGTCGCAGCGTGAAGGCCGATTCCGAACGTGCGATGGAGAACTACCGGCAGTTCCTCGAATTGCAAAATACCGATCCGCGCCTCCGCGCGGAGGCCCTGCGTCGCCTGGGCGATCTCAATCTCGAGGGTGGCGAGATCGAGCGGATGGCCAACGAAGTCAACGCCATCGATCTGCAGGGCGCCGAGGCGATCAAGCTCTATAGTGCGTTACTGACCGCCTATCCTAACTATCCGCGCAATGATGAGGTGCTTTACCAACTGGCGCGTGCCTACGAAACAACCGGTCAACCGGAAAAGGCTCTTGGCACGCTTGATCAGCTTGTGGGCCGCTATCCCGACACGCCGCAGTTGGATGAAGTGCAATTTCGCCGCGGCGAACTGCTGTTCTCGGACAAGAACTATGCAGCTGCGCAAAACGCCTATGCGGCGGTCATCGCCCTTGGCAACAAGTCATCGTTCTATGAAGAGAGCCTTTACAAGCAAGGCTGGTCACTGTTCAAGCGCGGGCTCAACGAGGAGGCGCTGCCCTCATTCATGGGCGTGATCGAACACGTACTAAGTGATCCCGGCAAGCCGAACGGCGTGAAGTCCATCGACAAGCTACCGCGAGCCGACCGCGAACTCGTGGATGATACCTTGCGAGTTGTCAGTATCGCGTTTTCCTATCTGGACGGCGCGGATTCGGTCGGTCGGTTTCTGGCGTCGCGTGACGACAAGCGCTTCGCGCATCTGCTGTACTCGCGACTCGGCGACCTGTTCGTCGAGAAGGAACGTTACCAGGACGGTGCAGCCGCGTATCGCGCCTATGTGGCGCAAGATCCGAACAGCGAGTTCGCGCCGCAGTTGGCGATGCAGGCAATCGAGGCTTATGACAAGGGCGGCTTCGCCAGCCTCGTGCTCGAGGGTAAGCAGGATTTCATCGAGCGATACAATTTCGGCACGGCTTTCTGGCAGGGCCGCGACCCGGCCGAGTATGGCGCGATTTCGGCGGCGCTCAACAAGAGCCTGAAGGATGTCGCCAGCTACTACCACGCGACTGCGCAGGCGTCGAAGAAGCCCGCCGACTATGCTGAGGCTGCGCGCTGGTACCGCACCTATCTGCAGTCTTTCCCGAAGGAACCAGAGTCCGCCGGGACGAATCTGTTGTTGGCAGAGACGCTGTTCGAGAGCGGTGACTTCGTAGATGCCGCGACGGAATTCGAACACACCGCATACGACTATCCGAAGAATGA
>JAGRJB010000502.1 GCA_020442965.1 Pseudomonadales bacterium | reverse complement strand
CTGTGTTCCAGACGAGGTCTTCGAGCCCATCCCCATTGACGTCGAGAGCTCGTGCCTCAACCGCTCCCACGGCCGAGACACCCGTATTGACCGCGGCCGCAAACCCGCTCGTCGTGCCCTTTATGAACCACCAGGTCGAGTTGTTATACGGCACCAGCAGGTCGCCCAACCCATCAGCGTCGTAGTCGATCGGGATCGCGTACCAGTACATGGCGTTCGACACGCCGCTGCTAAACGCGGTGTTGTAGCCGCCGTTGGCGTTGGCGAAGGCGATCATCCAGGTGCCGGCCCCTTGCGTGGCGCTCGACGGATACACCAGATCACTGCGGCCGTCACCGTTGACGTCGAGCACCACCGAGCGGGTGTTCTGCAGCGCGTAGTTGGGCGTGGCAGTCGACGCGGTGTAGGCGTTGGTGCCGTTTTGATAACTGAACGTTGTGCCAGGTAGGCAGTCCGTGCCAGCAGTGCCCGCGCATTCGGTAATCGAGGCCACTCGACTACGACTCGCCGGCGATAGCGTGCTCTCGTACGCGACGGTGTAGCGGCGCTGCAGCGCGCTACCAGCATGGTTCACATCGACTCGCGTCGAGCGAATGACGTCCTTGACCAGCTTGCCACCCTGGTACCCACTCTGGATTTCCGTAACCGGCTGCGTCTCGTAGGTAAAGACGATCGTGTAAGGTGCTGTCGTCAAGCCTTGCGTGGGATTCGTCGTGTATTGCACACTGGCAATGCGAAAACTGCCGTAAGTCGTATCTTCGGTGTAGTTGTACTCGATGCGGTTGTCATTGCGATCGCGCGCCGTCGAGACCGCCCAGACACGCACGGTGGCCGATCCCAACGCTTCGATGCGCGAGTCAGCGCGCGTGCCGTATTCGGAGACCGTGCCATCCTTGTGCTCGACCACAAAATACGCCGGTCCCGTGCCGGCAACGCCGTAGGAACGAATCCGCGCAAACGACTCTATCTCGGTGCGGTATTCCGCGCCGTTCGCGCCGTACGTTCCGCTGAAGAGCTTGAGCTGCTGCCCATCGAGACAGAAGCGATCGGTCGCATCGAGTTGAACGCCCACCGACACACTGTCCTGCGCCCAGGTCTTGGGGCAGCGCGCGATGGCCGTCAGTCCTGCGATGTCCCAGCCCGTGCCGAGCCATGCGTTACCTGCGCCTGCGCGATGTGAATACGTGAAAGCCAGCTGTGGCGCGAGATTGCGGATCCCGGCCGGCGCAAAGATCGGCACCGTGTAGGTCGCCTCACCCGTCGGCGATACATCGAACGCCGTCGGCGTCCGCCCGGCCGCCGCGAACGCGGGGGCAGTCACAAGTGTCAGTACGACGAGTGCTCCGCGCGTGGCCAGTTTGCTCCCAGCGCTCATGGGCGTTTCCCGGTGGCCGTTAGCGCGGCCGGTGTACCAACGGGTGGCAGCGCCGGAAATCGAGGTGCCTCAGAAAGCCTCTCAATGATCGACGGCGCCGGCCGACCGCAACTGGTGAGGCAAGCGCTGTAGCGCTCCAGCGCCTCGTAGTGGCAGCGAGAGGTGGGCGGTGGAATCCCGCGCCGCTCGCGTTCCTCTCGTTTAACGTAGCCGCCACAGATCCCCCGATCCTCGTCCATCATGCGCTCACACCCGGCGGCGCATTGCATCGGCTCGGACTCCGGTGCCGCGGGATCCACCGCGGCCGGACGCGGTCCCACGACCGTGGTCGTGGCCCATTGCTGTACAAAGGAAGGTGATTCCGCGAGCGCCAACAGGCCGAACGCCGCCGACAGCAGCAACATTGCAGTCATGTAGCGAGGGCGCGAAATCAGGAATTTCATGTGGCAGCTCCCTAATCTGATCAGCAACTCACTAACGCTCGCGTGCCGACGGGCATGCGAGGAACAACGGTGAAAAGCTGGAATTTGTTGCTGTTAGAAACCGCAGCGTCGCTAGGGGGCGAGACGGCGAGACGGCGAGAAACCGTCCTTCAATTCAAACGATGATTGCGAGACATTGCTCATCGTCTAGCTCCTCGCGCGCAGATCGAACGCCCCGCGTCGCGACACACTGACCCTACTCTTTCAGCGAGCACTTCGGAATCCCATAAAAAATCACTCGCGATCGTGAGTTAATCGTCGATGTAATGACACTATTTATTCATCCCCCCGGGGGACGTCAGCACAAATGCCGTGCTGGCTGCAGCATGGGCATAAGCCAGAGTCGTTAGCCTGGAGCGTACAGCGTCTGACTCGCCAGTGCGTGCCGTTTGCTCAAACTGCGCGGCTCCGAAGCGCCGCTTTACACGCCCGTGACGGGGTCGCGCAGGATGGCTTGATAACCGCCGCAATCACCGTCGTTGCTGCGCTTGAAGCGATGGCCACGCGCTTCGAGTTCGGCCGCCAGCTCCGCTGGTGAGCCGGGTTCCCACACCACGGTGCCGCGGCCCATAACACCAGAGCTAAGCCACGGCTTGCCGGGCGCATCCAACACCGCCAGATGTTTGAGTTTGTTCTGCCTGCGCGTGCCCGGATTCCGGTCAGCGGCGCTGCGCCTACGCGACTAGCCGACCTCCGGCTTCTCAAATCGATCTCGAAATAACCTCTTTCATGATCTCGTTAGTGCCACCGTAGATGCGCTGTACGCGTGCGTCGGTGTACATCCGGCATACAAGATACTCATTCATGTACCCGTAACCGCCATGCAGCTGTACGCATTCGTCGATCACCTGCTGCTGCATATCTGTCACCCACCATTTGGCCATCGACGCGGTCTCGGTGTCGAGCGTCCCGTCAGACACTTGCTGTATGCAGCGATCGACAAACACCCGCGCAACACGCGTAATGGTCGCAATCTCCGCCAACTTGAAGCGTGTGTTCTGCAGCTCGCCGATCGCCTTGCCGAAGGCCTTGCGC
>JAGRJB010000501.1 GCA_020442965.1 Pseudomonadales bacterium | reverse complement strand
GACTTGATTCCCTCTGCTACCATCATCTTGGTTGAGTATGAATTAGGGCGACTCTCAAGATAGGCAGGTAAGTTGTCCAATACACGTGGCCGACGATTCTCGATTACCAGCGAAAGCGACGAACCAACCAAAGAGGCTGAATAACCGTTACGTAGCAATATTTGGCCGTTCGCCTTCGCCCATCTTGCACGAGCAGTTTTATTCGCGATGTCTACATCCGCGTACCCGATGCGGTCGTAGGGGATCAAATCGTGAAAACCCTGATAGATGTACTCTAACGACTCCTCAAGTGTCCCTCCTGCTACGATCTTGCTCGAAAGCTGGAACAATTGCTTCACACCACTGCCTTCAATCATGGCAACTCCTATGGATCGTGATGGGACAAAACATCTTGTGAACGAATAGGTTTTTCCTCTGAATAGGCTGCGTAATTGTCGCAAGCTGAATTGGTCACTTGTGGCGGCTTCGCGGCGTCTCCGCTGCCCACTTCGCCGTACACCCGGCACGAGTTGGCGCCCAGTCCAGTGCCTGCGTGAGAGATGCGACTGCCCACACGACAGGGTACAGCAAAAAGAAGAGACTGAGATCACAACGGCGGAGCTGGATGCCACTGAGTGTGTGCGGTCAGGCGTGTTGACAATGTAGCCACCAGAGGCGACTAGATGCGCATGTACGTGGTTCCTGAATCTATCGCTGCGTATCGCGCCCGAGCGAGTCTTGTCGAGGGTGCATTGGACGGCAAATTTAGCGGGCCCTGACGCCAAGCCATATTCGTTCAACGGCCTGCGGGTACCGGAGACGACCGAGTGGGAACGAGGGGGCTCACACCTTCAGCGGCTGTTCGACTTGATAGTAGCGACGCGTCACTCGACCTTCTGCAGCTCCTGACCCTCGAGACCCACGACCCCGGGGCGGAAGTTCGGATCGTTAGTCAGCAGGTAAGTGCCATCGCGCACGCGCCACGCGTGGTTGTAGGTGTTGTCGAGCTGCACGACGCCGCCGTCCACGGGCTCGTGATAGGTCTCGACGCCGCGGACCATCTCGACGAATTCGCGCTGGTTCTTGTCGCTGGCGACGCCTTTCATATCGTTTAGCTTGTCGCGTTGCACCTGCGCCGCCTGCATGTCGGCCATCGTGCGTTCGTGGGCCTCGCGCATGCTCTGCAACTGCTGCGCGGAGTTCTTCCCAGTCTGGATCATCTGCTCGAATGCGCGGCGCTGCTTTTCCATGTTGAACTGGAAGACGCGGTTGCTCCAATCGGCCGTCACACGCATGGACTTGGATATCACTCCAGGGAGCAGGACGTTCAATCCGCCGGCCGGCGCACGCGCATACACGACGGAGACCGGGACACCGTCGAGCACGACCATGCCGATCCGGCCGGGGTTCATGACATCCGCCAGGCGCGTCTCGTTGAAGATCACCAGCGCTACGATCATCTCGCGTACTTCGCGACCGTTCAGGGTGTGTGCGAACAGGATCTGGCCGGCGTCCAGGCGCTGCTCGGCCCGCACCAGATCCGACTGTGGCAGCGGCGGCAGCATTTTGATCATCGCCTCCTGCTCTCGCATCAGGTCCGGTCGTGGTTGGTAATCGAGGATCCGCACTTCGGGCGACGTCTGCCGCGCCAGCGCCTCGAGATACTGCTGCGCTGTGGTCCAGTTGGGTCCTTCGCAGGGGCCGGGCGGTCCGCGATCGTACTGCAGGAACGACTTGACGATCGACCATTTGGGCTTGGTAGCGAACGCGATGGCGGAGATGCCATCGGGTGCCAGCAGCGACCAGCTGAGTGAGTAGTCGCTGAGCGCGCAGGGATTGCCGACATTCCAGATGTAGCCGCCCTGCGTGCGCCAGTTAACTGGTATCAGCGCCGTGGCCGCGACCACCGGCTTCTCAAAGCCGCTCGGGTCCATGATGGTAGTAGGCTGCAGCCGGAACACGCCCGGCGGCAGCGGACTCTGCGCTTGGGCGACGCGCACGAGGCCGCTACCTTGTCCGGCGGCCGCTTCGCCGCGCTCGCCGCTCGACGTGGCTCCGTTCTGCGTCACCGTGGCACCTGCCGAGGCAGCTGGGTTATCGGCGGAACAACTTGCACCGAGCATCGCCCACAGGACCACGTTCAACAGTTTGTACACGCTGACCTCCGTATGGCTTGACCGGCTGCTGCTCACGACTCTACCTTGGGATTGGTGCAAACGCGATCCGGCTCGCGCCGCGCGTCGCTGGGTGACCCGATCGGGCGCGTCAGACCTCGTTTGCGCGGCGCATTGGCGTTCTGGAATACTGCCGCGAAACGTCCACCCGAGCTGCGCAGCCCCGCTATGTCTGATGGTGCTCTGAAACTTTCGACGCGGCATCTATCCTGGGCAGTGCTGCTGCTGTGCATGGCCGGCGTCGCGACCGCAGAGCAAGCGCCGGTCGAGCTGAATGCGGCCGCCCGGCAACTGGTCCAACGGCTGGTGCTGGACCGCGCCGCCACCATGGTGGCGCTACAGCGGCGGGCCGATGCCCGTGAGCAGCTGCTGCTGGATGATCTTGGTGACAAAGACCGCCGCTTGCGTGCCGAGCTGCGCCAGCGGCGCGCCGCCGAATCCGAGCTCGCCAAGGTCACGTCACAGCGCGAGCGCCTGATCCAGGCCATCGCGCAGCGCGACGTGCAGTTTGACGCGGAGATCTCGAGCTACCGGCTGCAGATGGTCTCGCTCGCGGAATCCGAGGATCCGCGTAAGCGGGCCGCGCTCGAGGCGTATGCCAATGGCGATCGCGCCGGCGCGCTAGATGCGCTGATCGAACTGCAGCGCGCCGATACCAGGGCGGTAGCGGCGGGCTGGCGCGCGATCGGTGCGCTGGCGCTCGATCGCCGCGATCGCGGGGAGCTGTCGGCTGCCGCGGTGATTGCACTGTT
>JAGRJB010000500.1 GCA_020442965.1 Pseudomonadales bacterium | reverse complement strand
CGGCGTCGCGGATCGACTTCTCGACGGCACGGCCTTCGTCCACACGTCGGCCACAAAACGCAACGCGTGCGCCGGCGGCCGCGAGCCTGCGCGCAGTCACGGCGCCCATCCCTGAGGTGGCGCCGGTTACCACGACGACCTTGTCTGCCAAGCTTGCTTGAGGACTGGTAGTGCTACGCGCGTTGTTAGCCGAGGCCATTGTGACAAATGGCAGCAGCCCGGCACCTGCGATGGCAGCTCTGCGCGTTAAATCGGTTGACGACATATGGGCCTCGCTGAGGGTTGATCCGAATCTTGCGCCTTAGAGTGTACCGACGATGCCGGCTTGTGACGATCGCGTCAGTTTGCCCGGCTGGCTGGCGAGTTCGGCGCAGCGTAGCTCGATGATGCCAGCCCGGCCGCTGGCTGGGCACATCTTTGCGACTATGCAGCGGCTTTGCGACAATGGGGCATGTCTGCAACTGCCCGCTCGACCCTGTTTGAAAAGCTCTGGCGACAGCATCTCGTGAAAGAGCTGCCGGGTGGCGTCGCGCTGATCGCCATCGATCGGGTGTTCTTGCATGAGCGTACGGGCTCGATTGCGCTCAAGTCATTGCGCGAAGCGGGCCGACCGATCCTTGATCCGAGTCGTGTCTTTTGCACGATGGATCACATCGTCGATACATTGCCCGGACGCGGCGACGAAACACGGATGCCGGGGGGCAAGGCCTTTATCGTCGAAACGCGCGAAGCTGCGCGAGCCGCCGGGATTCATCTCTTTGACGTCCGCGACGCTGATCAGGGCATCGTGCACGTGATCTCGCCCGAACTCGGCATCGTGTTACCCGGCACGACGATTGTCTGTCCCGATAGTCACACCTGTACGCAAGGAGCGATGGGTGCGTTCGCGTGGGGCATCGGGTCGACCGAAGCGGAGCACGCACTGGCGACCGGCTGTCTACGGCTGAGCAAACCAAAGACGATGCGCGTACGGTTCGAGGGCCGCCTGGCACCAGGGGTCACCGCCAAAGATCTGAGTCTGCTGATGATCAGTCGGTTCGGCTCTGCGGGCGGCAACGGTTTCGCGCTCGAATACGCAGGTTCGGCGGTCGCAGCACTCGATATCGAAGCGCGGCTCACGCTGTGCAACATGGCGACAGAGTTCTCGGCGGTGACGGGTTTCATTGCGCCGGACGACAAGACTTTTGCCTACCTGAAGGGTCGCCGTTTTGTACCGCGGGGCGCCGAATGGGAGCGGGCGGTTGCGGCATGGCGAGACCTGCGGACCGACGAAGGTGCTGTTTTCGACGCCGAGCACGTCATCGATGTCGGCGATCTGGCGCCGATGATCAGCTGGGGCACGAGTCCGCAACACGCGATTTCGATATCTGAGCCGGTTCCGATGCAGGCGGCGAGTGGCGCGAGCGCCGAAGCTTACGCGCGGGCGATCGAATATATGGACGTGAAGCCGGGGGCGCCGCTCAAGGGACTCAAGATCGACGCGGCGTTCGTCGGCTCTTGCACTAACAGTCGGTTGTCAGACTTGCGTCGCGCCGCGGCGCTGCTGAAAGGGCAGCATGTGGCACCGGGCGTGCGGGCTATCTGCGTGCCGGGTTCGACTTCCGTCAAGCGGCACGCGGAGGCAGAAGGCCTGGATAAGATATTCAAGAACGCGGGGTTCGAATGGCGCGAGTCGGGTTGTTCGATGTGCTTTTTTGCTGGCGGCGAGAGCTTCGGGCCGCACGAGCGAGTTGTCTCGTCGACCAATCGAAATTTCGAGAGTCGCCAGGGTCCCGAGACGCGTACGCACATTGCGAGCCCTGAGACTGTCGTGGCGAGTGCCATTGCAGGTCAGATTGCTGACGCTCGCGAGTTGGCAAGCTAGGGTCATACGTACGATGCAAGCTTTCAATCGATTGACCGCAGTCACAGCGCCCTTGATCCGTGCAAACATCGATACCGATGCGATCATTCCATCGCGAGAGATGAAGACCGTTTCCAAGACTGGGTTGGCGGACGGGTTGTTTGCCGGTTGGCGCTACACACATATCGGTGGTCGCGAACCCAACCCCGAATTCGTGTTGAACCAGGCCGCCTATGCGGGTACGCAGGCGTTGCTGGGCGGCGATAATTTCGGCTGCGGCTCCAGTCGAGAGCATGCCGTGTGGGCGTTGGCCGAGTACGGTATCCGCGCCATCATTGCGCCGAGCTTTGCGCCGATCTTCCATAGTAATTGCGTCCGCAATGGCGTTCTGCCAGTGAAGCTGCCGGCCGTAGATATCGCTGCGATCGCCGCCTGGGTCGCTGATGACCCACAGCAGAACCGAGTCAGCTTCGATTTGCCCGCTCAGGTGGTTCGGGCAAACGATCAGACGTATCACTTCGATCTCGCAAGCGAGCCGAAGGAGATGCTGCTCGAGGGCCTTGATGCGATCGACCTGACGCAGAAGCATGCCGCCGCGATCAGGGCTTTCCACCAGGCTGACAAGTTCGCGCGACCCTGGATCTATGACATAGGTGGGCCATGAGCAAGGAAATTTTGATCAGCGAAGTTGGTCCACGCGATGGCCTGCAGAGTATCAAGTCGGTGATGCCACTGCCGGCCAAGAAGGCCTGGATCAGCGCATTGGCCGCGGCCGGGGTACGTGAGATCGAGGTCGGTAGCTTCGTGCCCGCGCACATCCTGCCACAGCTCGCGGACACCGCCGACGTCGTGGCTCATGCTCGCTCGATTGCGGGGCTCACGGTTGCGGTGTTAGTGCCGAATCTGAAGGGCGGTGAAGCCGCAGTGAAGTCCGGTGCACACAAGATCACCATTCCGTTGTCGTGCTCCGAAACACACAGTCTCAAGAACGTGCGTAGAACGCACGCACAGATGCTCGACGAAACGCGCAATATTGTTGCCTTGATTCGCGCGCAGCCGCAGGCGCAGCGACCCAAATTCGAAGGCGGGCTATCCACTGCATTTGGTTGCACGCTGGAGGGGATAGTGCCCGCGGACAAGGTGGTCCGGTTGGCGGAGCAACTCATGGAGGCCGGCTGTGATGAAGTGGGCCTGTCGGATACGACCGGCTACGCAAACCCCGCGCAAGTCAAGGATCTCGTGCGTCGCGTCAGGCGCGCGGTGGGGGATCACAATCTTTCCGGCTTGCATTTGCACAACACGCGGGGTCTCGGGCTTGCCAATGTCGTCGCGGGGCTCGAGGTCGGTATCACCACGTTCGATAGTTCGATGGCCGGTTTGGGTGGATGCCCGTTTGCGCCGGGCGCGTCCGGCAACATCGTGACCGAGGATCTGGCATTCATGCTCGAGGCCATGGGCCTCGCCGCCGGAATAGATCTTCCGAAGCTGCTGGCGGTGCGCAAGATCCTGAGTGATGCGCTGCCCGGCGAGGAACTGTACGGTTTCACGCCCGATGCGGGACTGCCGCTCGGTTTCGTGCCGGCAACACGTTCGATGGCCGCCGTCTGACTAACAATATACCCTTCAGTAATTTCGGGGAATCTTCATGGCATTGCCGCTCGCAGGAATCAAGGTCGTCGAGTTCACTCACATGGTCATGGGTCCCGCGGTGGGCGCCATTCTGGTCGAGCTCGGTGCCGACGTAATAAAGGTGGAGCCGATCGGCGGCGATGCCACGCGACGGTTGTTAGGATCGGGTGCTGGCTATTTTCCGACTTACAACCGCAACAAGAAAAGTATCGTGCTCAATCTCAAGGATCCGCGAGGCCTTGACGTCGCCAAGCGGCTCGTGGCCAAGAGCGATGTGCTGATCGAGAACTTCCGCCAGGGTGCGCTCGATCGTTTGGGGCTCTCGTACGAGGAGCTATCCAAGACCAACACTCGGCTGATCTACTGCTCTGAGAAGGGCTTTCTCTCGGGGCCCTACGAGCATCGCACCGCGCTCGATGAGGTGGCGCAAATGATGGGCGGCCTTGCGTATATGACGGGCCCGCCGGGAAAGCCCTTGCGGGCAGGCTCGTCCGTGATCGATATCTCGGGTGGCATGTTTGGGGTCATCGCGATTCTCGCGGCGTTGCAGCAGCGGCACGCCACCGGACTCGGGCAGAAAGTGTCGAGTTCCTTGTTCGAGACCACGATCTACATGATCGGTCAGCACATGGCGCAAATGGCGGTTACGGGCAAGCCAGCGGCGCCCATGCCAGCCAGGATTTCAGCCTGGGCGATCTATGACGTGTTCGACACCAAGGACGAACAGCAGGTGTTTGTCGGTGTCGTGTCTGACTCCCTGTGGCAGAAATTCTGTGCCACTTTCGAGCTCAAGGAATTGGCGGCCGACCCCGATTTCAAGGCTAACAACCAACGCGTACTCGCGCGCGACAAGTTGATGCCGCAGGTACGCGAGCTGTTGCGGCGGTACACGCGCGACGAATTGATCACCAAGCTCGAGCACACGGGCATTCCTTTTGCACCAATCGGCCGGCCAGAGGACATGTTCGATGACCCGCATTTGCTCGCGAGCGGCGGGTTGGCGGACGTGACGCTGTCCGATGGTCGCACAGTGAAGCTACCGACTTTGCCGATCGAGATGAATGGCAAGCGCGTGGCGCGGGGTACCGTTCTGGCGTCCTCGGGCGAGCACACGGTGGAGATTCTGCGGCGACTTGGCGTATCCACCGGCGACATCGACCAGCTCATCGCAGACGCGGTGGTCGAGCAGAGCTGAGCGTGCCGCGTGTCAGTTCGCGGCGCAGCTTACTTCGCTGCCAGCACGATCCTGCCGCGGGTCACCGCATGGTGGTTAGGGATCTGTTCCTGGGCCCAGCGCTCGAACTCGCTCTCGCGTAGTTTGGTGGCGGGTTGCGTCCACTCCGCGCGCTTCAGGTAACGCCAGACATATTCGGACATGAAGCCGGCGGCGTACACACGTTCGAGTTCATCGAAGTAGTCGTTGGCCATGTTGGGCTTGCGCGCGCGCAAGTCGCGGTAGATTTCGACGGCTTCGCTGCGCGCGTGCACCTCTTCAGCGAAGCGCGCCTGTACGATGCCCGGTACGTTGGGATATTCGGGTGCGTGATCCGACACGTATTGCACCCGAGCGAATAGGTAGCCCATCCAGACGCCGGCCTGCTGATTGGTCATGGCGTCGTCCCACAGTACGGAGACGGTCAGTTGGCCAGGCCGGGAGGCCGCGCCGTTGGCACTCGCGGTCGCACCGAAAGCTGCGCACGTGAATGTGAACCAGGCAAGGGCTGCGAATCTGACCATCATCACTGCAGTGTCGGCCCGCGCCGTCCGGTCGTCTGCGGCACGAGTCGCAAAATCGTGGCGTCCGCACGTTTTGGAGCGTGCGAACGCCACGTTTGCGCATGCGATTTTACTTTTTCTCGGCAGCGCGCTTCTCATCCAGCCATTTCTTGACGACCGTCCAGGTCGTTTCATTGGGACGCGCGTCGTCCATGGGCGGTGGCGTCAGATATTTCTGATAGCGCGTATTCAGCACGTCCATGAGTTTC
>JAGRJB010000499.1 GCA_020442965.1 Pseudomonadales bacterium | reverse complement strand
AAGAAATCGAGCACATCACCCGCCTCGTACGCGATGCCGTGGGCTACAACGAGCAACGCGGCGACAGCGTCAACGTGGTGAATTCGTCATTTCGCAGCGAGCCCGCTGCGCCGGCGGGCGAGTTGGAAACCATTCCGATCTGGGAGCGTCCCTGGGTCCAGGACCTCGTCAAGATCCTGGCTGGTGTGATCGTGCTGTTAGTGTTGGCGCTCACCGTCCTACGACCGCTCCTGAAGTCGTTGGTCGATCCGCTCAAGGCGCAAGCGCTGCTGCCCGCTGTCGCGGCGGCGCCCGCGGCTGCGGCACCGTCCCAAAGCACGGCCAATCCAACGCTCGCCTACGAACAACAGGTCGCAGCGGCGCGCGGTATGGTTGCGCAGGACCCGAAACGCGTTGCGCAGGTCGTCAAAACATGGGTCGCTACGGATGATTGACGCACATGAGTGATTCAATCGCTGAATCGTTAGCCATCGCGCGCTGGAGCCTGCCGAACGTCGATGATGGGTCGGGCCAGCGCGGGCGCAAGGGTCCGACTGTCTCGCGACTGGAGGCGCTCGAGCGCGAAGCGTTCGAGCAGGGGTTTGCTTCTGGCCGAGCCGATGGCGAGCGCAGTATTCACGCTGAGTTGGACCATCGGGTCGCCGAGTTGGACGTGAAAATCGCTGCGCTGAATGCGATTCTCGACACACTGGCACGGCCGCTGACTGATCTCGACGCCGAGGTTGAACGCGAACTCTCCAGGCTCTCACTGGCGATTGCACGGCAGCTGGTGCGCCGCGAACTCACCATTGAGCCGGAGCAGGTCATCGGAGTGGTGCGGCATACGGTGCAGCTTCTGCCGGTCAGCACGCGCGACATACGCGTGCATCTGCATCCCGACGATGCCGCGATCGTCCGGCGAAAATTGACCGAGCCCACGGGCGAGCGTGAGTGGATCCTGGTCGAAGACCCGCTGTTGGCGCGCGGCGGTTGTCGTGTGACAACCGCAGCGTCGAGCATCGACGCCCGACTCGAGTCACGTCTGACGGCGCTCGCGGCAACCTTGTTAGTCGAAGGCGCTGCGGATGATGTGAGCCATGAGAAGGCGGCGGAATGATTGACACCGAGGTTCTGGCTGACCGCGCGCCCATCTGGCGGCGCGCGTTGCAACGTCAGCGGCAGCGCGTCGAAGCGGCTTTGCCGCCCGCGGTCGAGGGATCGTTGACCAGAATGGTCGGTCTGACGCTCGAAGCCACGGGATGCCAGGCGGCGGTCGGCGATATCTGCGACCTCATGGCTAACGATGGTACGCGCGTTGAAGCCGAAGTCGTGGGTTTCGCCGG
Organism: Pseudomonadales bacterium; assembly: GCA_020442965.1. Lineage (GTDB taxonomy): Bacteria > Pseudomonadota > Gammaproteobacteria > Steroidobacterales > Steroidobacteraceae > CADEED01. The sequence continues at coordinate 1,855 of JAGRJB010000499.1, read as the reverse complement.
CGACCGGTTGTTTCTGATGCCGACCAGCGAGTTGCATGGCCTGGCGCCGAGCGCTCGGGTCATCCCGCAGCAGCGTGCTGGCGCCGTCAAGGTAGGCCATAGTCTGTTAGGGCGGATCATTGACGGCACCGGCGCACCGCTCGACGGCAAAGGGCGGCTGGACGGCGATACGCCCGTGCGCCTGATGGGGCAAGCGATCAACCCGCTCGCGCGCCAACCGATAGAGCACCCGCTGGACGTCGGGGTGCGCGCGATCAATTCCCTGCTCACCGTGGGTCGTGGCCAGCGCATCGGCCTGTTCGCCGGCAGTGGCGTCGGCAAGAGTGTCTTGTTAGGCATGATGGCACGCTACACCAGCGCCGACGTCATCGTCGTCGGGCTGATAGGCGAGCGTGGTCGCGAGGTGAAGGAATTCGTCGAACGGATCTTGGGCCCGAGCGGTTTGCGGCGGTCGGTGGTTGTCGCATCGCCCGCCGACAATTCCCCGCTCATGCGCTTGCATGGCGCATGGCTGGCGACTGCCATTGCCGAGTATTTCCGCGATCGCGGCCAGAGCGTGCTCTTGATCATGGACTCGCTGACGCGCTTCGCACAGGCACAACGCGAAATCGGGCTCGCGATCGGCGAATCGCCAGCGACCAAGGGCTACCCACCGTCCGTCTTTGCGCGCTTGCCCGCGCTCGTTGAGCGCGCTGGTAACGGCGCGAAAGGCACGGGCTCGATCACCGCGTTCTATACAGTCTTGACCGAAGGCGACGACTCGCAGGATCCGATCGCCGACGCCGCGCGGGCCATTCTCGACGGTCATATCGTGCTGGCACGGCGGATCGCCGAGTCGGGACATTATCCCGCGATCGACGTGGAAGCGTCGGTGAGTCGCGTAATGCATGAGATCGTGACGCCGGAACATGCCGACCAGGCGCGGCAGTTTCGCCAGATTCTGTCCACCTACCAACAGCATCGTGATCTGATTTCGATCGGCGCGTACCAACGTGGTAGCGATGCGCGTGTTGATTCGGCGCTGGCGCGATGGCCAAAGATGCAACAGTTTCTGCAGCAGAACATCAACGACCGCGTCGATTTTCCGACGAGTGTCGCGAGCCTGCACGACTGCTTGCGCAGTGCCGAGCCGGCAGCGGGGGCGACAGAATGAAACGTGCGAAGCAGCTCGAACTCGTGCAGCGCGCGACGCAGCATGCTGAGCGGGATCGCGCCGAGTCGCTAGTCCGTGCCGAGCAGGATCTGGGCGCGTGCGAGATGAAGCTCGCCGAGCTGACACGCTATCGGGCGGATTACGAGCTGAGCCTTGGCGAGGCCGAGGGCGCGCGCCAGGACGTTACTCGCATTCGCGACTTCCAGATTTTCCTTGCGCGGCTCGGCGAAGCAATCGAGCAGCAGCGCATGCTGGTAGAGCGCGCGCGTGCGCGGCGCGATCTGCAGTATAACAACTGGCGATACACTGCGCAGAGAGCCAGGGCGGTTGGCACGTTGGCGAAGCGTTGGCAGACGGAGGATCGCCGTGCCGGCGAACGAAAGGAACAAGGCGAAGCGGACGAGCGTGCGCAGCGCGCCGCGCATCGCGGCTTGAACCAGCTGGCGGAATCCGACCAGCCCGCTTCGACTCAGTCTGGCTCAGGTCAATCAGGAGAGGTGCGATGAGTTCGAGTCTACCGATCAATGTACTACTTACCGGTCCGGCGCTCGTCGTGGCGCCGACGGCAGTCATGATGGAACTCGCAGAGGTGCACGCCCCCACGTTTTTCGACTTGCTCGCTGGTTCGAAGCTTCCGCTTCCGGAGGCCGCGATCCAGCTCAGCGAAGAACTGGAAGCGGCCGAGCCGCCCGACCGAACGAT
>JAGRJB010000498.1 GCA_020442965.1 Pseudomonadales bacterium | reverse complement strand
AACACCGAGCAGCCACTGGATGAACACCATCGCAATGACTGCGATGCCAATCGCCGCGAGGCCGGATCGATTCGCCAACGCGCCGACATGATAGGCAGCGAGTGCGGCAACCAACGCTAACGAGGCGTGCACGTTGGCCGCCAATCCGCTACGACCAGTGCCAGCAAGAGCCCCGAAGGCTGCCTGCGTCATCCACAGGGCCGCAGCCGCCAGAACCCACCAGATGAAACGGCGTCCGACGTCAAGATCGAGACTACTGTCGTACCGCTGCGTGATTTGCCACGCGATCGCCAGCATCAGAAAGCCGCCGAAAAGATTGCCGAGCAAAACAGCGTTGGCGCGTGAGCCAGGTGTGACAATTCCAAGGACTGACAAACCTAGCGCAAGCCCGAGCAGCGCGAGCGCTGGACCGCCCACACGCCAGTTGCGCGGCCGACGTGCCAGCGCCACGAGCGCGAGCAAGAGTACGACGATCAGCGCCAGTGATGCTGCCGTCCGATGCACCGCGCGTGCTACGACGAGGGCGGCGGCGAGCCCAGGGCGTTGTTCGCTCGCGATCTGTTGCACAACGTTCCCGCGGCAGTTGGGCCACACCGGGCACGCTGGTCGAGGCTGTGTCAGTCGCAGCAATGCGCTGACACTGGTAACAACGAGCATTAGCAGCAGCGCTGTCAAAGCGAGCTGGCGCAGGGTGCGCGTGCGCCGGTCATCGGTCATGCAGGTTACATCCACCTCCGAAGGAATCCCGATGATACGCGTGTCGCTGACGACTCGACTATGAGCTGTTCGGCTGTTGGTTCGACGCCAGAAATCACAGCGTCGGCTTGATATAGATCAAGGCGAGTTGTGCGCTCCAGTCACTACAGTGAACAAGCATATGCAGCATCCGGGAGTGATGACATGAGCGATCCAGATCGAGACGAGGACGAGCAACCAGTGCCGTGGATGCAGAAGCTGCTCGATAATCCATTCTTGCTGCTATTCCTGGGCGTGTTCATCCCAATGGTGGTCTACAACCTGTGGGGCGTGATCGAAATCCTAACAGTCCCGGTCAGTAAGTGAGCGCGGCCGTCCGCATGATTGTCCGAGGAGTTCTCTGATGAGCGCCATACTTCCACCCGCAGACCGCCTTTGGTACAAGCACCCGATCGATCGCGTCGAAGGCATGTGGATAGGCATTGCGCTTACCTGGTGCCTCATCATGTTCTTCATGATGGTCGGCTGGCACGTCTGGGGTAAGCAGAACCTGTCGACCGAGACCTACCGCACGACGCCCGAGCAGTTCGTCGTCAAGGCGCAGGAAATGGTCGACAAGTACACGGTGCGCACCGAGACGGAGCAGGAGATTCCGGTCGTTGCGCCACCGCCCGGTAGCGATATATACCTGCTCGCGCGCCTGTGGGCGTTTTGGCCGATCCTCGAACTGGAGAAGGGCAAGACCTATCGACTGCACATGACGTCGATGGACTATAACCACGGGTTCTCGCTACAGCCGACCAACATCAATATCCAGGTCGTGCCGGGGTTCGAGCACGTCATTACGATAACGCCGAATCAATCGGGCCAGCATTCCATCGTCTGCAACGAGTTCTGCGGCATCGGCCATCACACGATGGTCAGTCGTTTGTACGTCAAGTGATGAGGTTATTACGATGAGCGTTACGACCACCTACCGCACCTGCCCACGATCGGGATTGCAATTCGAGCACCAGGCCGAGTGGCTGATACGCGCCAACGCGTTCGTCGGCGTGGTCTGGCTGTTGATCGGCGGAATCCTCGCGATCGGCGTCGTGCTGACGCGTTGGCCGGCCATTCACTGGTTGGAGGCTGAGACGTTCTACATGGTCCTGACGGCACATGGCCTCGACATGCTGATCTTCTGGATGATCTTCTTCGAGGTCGCGGTGCTCTACTTTGCGGCGTCTACGTTGCTGCGCTGTCGGATTGCGACGCCGCGAGTGGCCTGGCTCGGGTTCGCTCTCATGGTGATCGGCTCGATTCTGAATAACGTCGCCGTTTTTCGCGGCGCGTCCAGTGTGATGATGACGTCGTACGTGCCGATGATGGCCGAGCCGTCGTTCTATCTTGGACTCATCTTGTTCGCAGTCGGCGCGCTGATCGCGTGCTTCGTGTTCTTTGGAACCTTGGTCGTTGCAAAGCGCGAAAAGACGTATGAGGGTTCTGTCCCGCTGGTAACCTTCGGTGCAATCACCGCCGCCATCATTGCGGTTTTCACGATCAGTTCCGGCGCCATAATTCTGATTCCCACCTGGTTGTTGTCAATTGGCGTCGTCGAGCAAGTCGATCCATTGGTGTATCGAACAGTGTGGTGGGCATTCGGGCATTCCTCGCAGCAGATCAACGTCGCGGCACATATCTCGGTTTGGTACCTGGTAGCTGCGGTGGCATTTGGCGCCAAACCTATGAGTGAGCGCGTCAGTCGCATGGCGTTCCTCTTGTACATTCTCTTCTTGCAGCTCGCGAGCGCACACCATCTGCTCGCCGATCCCGGCCTCTCGACCGGCTGGAAGGTGATCAACACGAGCTACTTCATGTATTTCGCGGTGCTCGCGTCGATGATCCATGGTCTAACGATTCCCGGCGCGATGGAAGTTGCGCAACGTCAGAAGGGCTTTACGAAGGGCCTGTACGAATGGCTGCGCAAAGCGCCGTGGGGAAATCCAACGTTCTCCGGGGTATTCATATCGATCATCGGATTTGGCTTTTTGGGCGGGATCTCCGGCGTGATGATGGGCACTGAGCAGCTCAACATGATTATCCACAACACCATCTACGTGCCAGGTCATTTCCACGCCACGGTCGTGGTGGGTACTACGCTCACGTTCATGGCACTCACTTACTATCTGATTCCCGTATTGTTTCAGCGCGAGATGATTGCTCCCAAACTCGCCAAGTGGCAGCCGTACCTGTTCGGCTTTTCGATGTACTTCTTCTGCCTCGTGATGATGGGAGCCGGGACTTTGGGAGTTTCTCGACGTCATTGGGACATGGCGTTCGGCGGCGCAGCGCTCGCGTATGAATGGCCAGGTGCAGCCTATCTGATGATGGGTCTTGTCGGTATTGCCGGCTTGATGGCGATCGTCGGTGGCATCGCGTACATCTATATCACCGTCGGATCACTGCTGTGGGGACGGCGCCTCGACGCGGGCGCAACCAGTCCGCGTTTCACACCGTTACCGCGCGCGACACCGACGGTCATCGCCCAGTCCTACGGTTCCGCTGGATTCGCAGCGCCCGGAACTTTCGTTCTAGCGCTCGTCTTTCTGGTTGCGTTCATTCTGTACTACTTCATCAACTGGAAGTATCTGTCGACCCTGTGGCTGTTGAGCTAAGCGTGTGAGATGACTACCAATCGAGTCGATCCGCCGCTGCCTGAGGCGATGCCACGCTGGCGAACAGTGCTCGGTATCTTCAAGCTCCGCATCGGAGTGCTGATCATGCTGACGGCACTCGCCGGTCTGGCGATTTCGCCGGCGCCTGCGCCAGCGATCTGGCAGATCGTAGTTATGGCGCTCGCGGTGCTGGTGGCATCGGCCAGTTCGGGCGCTTTCAATCAGTTGATCGAGGCTGACGGCGATCGTGCCATGGCGCGCACGCGGACGCGCGCGTTCGCGAGTGGTGCGTTGCGCCCGGGTGCACATTGGCTCGGGTTGATCGTTGGTTTGCTGGCGCTCGCGGTCGCCGCGATGTGGATCGCATTGAATGGCGTCGCAGCGCTATATCTGTTTCTCGGCGCATTCACCTACGCGGTGATCTATACCATGGCGCTGAAACGGCGAACTTGGCTCAATATTGTTTTCGGTGGGCTGGCTGGCAGCTTCGCGGTTCTGACCGGCGCCGCCGCGGCTGATCCGATGCTGGGCGCTCTGCCCATGCTGTTAGCAGCGGTGCTGTTTCTCTGGACGCCGCCGCATTTTTGGAGTCTCGCCATCGCGAACTGTGACGAATACGCCGGCGCGGGCATTCCAATGTTGCCGGTCGTTGTCGGTACAGCGCGCGCTGCCCGCATAGTTCATGCGAACACGCTGGCGCTGGTGGCAGTCTCGTTGGTGCCGGTGGCGTATGGGGCCGGACCGGCCTATCTGATCGCCACCCTCGCTGGTGGCGGTTGGTTCTTGTTTCGCACCGCGAGCCTCGCACGAGCGCCAACAAGACGCACGGCGATCGCCGCCTTCTTTGCGTCGATGGTGCAGCTTGCGATGCTGATCGCCGGAGTAGCCCTCGATGCGCTACTGCGGTGAATCGTGCGCTGCGACGCTCGCATTTAGCTTTGCCCTCGTGTTTGGGCTGCCGACCTTGGCCACCGGCGTTCCCTCGCTCGATGAACGCGCCGCGTTGACGGCCAGCCAGGCCGTCGTTGGAACAGTTCCGCAAGACTTCACTTTGCTCGACCGTAGAGAGAAGCCCGTGCGCTTGTCGGACTATCGAGGCAAGCCACTGCTCGTCAGCTTCATCTACACGGGTTGCTTTTCAATCTGCCCAACCCAGACACGCACATTGCAT
>JAGRJB010000497.1 GCA_020442965.1 Pseudomonadales bacterium | reverse complement strand
CACCGGGCTCTACTCACGTGTCGGTAATTTGCAAGCCGTAACGCTCACCGCGTTCGTGTGCGCCGACTACCCATGCCGAGAGTTGTTCGAGTTGTTGTTCGAGCGCGAGTCCGCGCAGCTCTCCGATATCGAAGATGCGGTACGCCCCTCTGGGTGCCACATATTCCTTGCTGAGCAATTGTCCGGTGCGCGCGTAAGCCGCCCACGCGATCTGTCGAGGCGAGTCGCCGTCGCGGAACGCGCGCAGGTGGCTCCACTCATCGTCGCCCGGGCGGTGTACGGCGAGCTGTTCCGTCCCGCCGTGTGCGGCTGCAGGCGGCGAACGCCCGCCGCGTGCCGCTGGGTAGGCCAGCACCGAGAGCGGCAAATGCAGCCAGGTCCAGGCCTCGAACAAGCCAAAAGGATAGTGAGTCGAGATTCGGATGCGCTCGATCGTGACCCGGCCGCGCCGTGCGAGCGGCAGTTCGAGATCCTGTCGTCGTTGCGTTCGACCCGGTAGCTCGAGGGCTTGTGAAACCAGTCGTGTGGCGTCGAGATCGACACTCACGCGCAATGCGAATCGCGTGACGTCCGCGTCGTTGGCAAAGGCGATCACGATGCGCCCGGTTTGCGCGGCAAAGCCGTTTACAGTTTGGGCCATCGTGATGCGCAAGCCCAACAAGTTGCGGTGCGCTAGGTGCATGCTGACGATGGCAACGCCGGCGAGCAGAAACGTCAGGAACAGTGCGAGACTGTTTGCGTAGTTGAGCCCCGCGAGCAGCATGAAAAGCAACAGGGCGGCGAAGCCCGCGCCACTCCTGCTGGGCAGGATATACAGCCGTCGTGCATGCACGACCGCCGGTAATCGGTCCACTCCCTGACGTCGTTTGACCCAAGCGGCGCCGCGACGGGCAAGTGTTCGACGTAGCCGCGCGAGCATCAGCGGTCGCCTCCGTATCGCGCAATCGTCAAATTGGCACAGGCACGGTCTTCAGGACTTCGTCCGCAACCGACCAACCCGCTTCGGCGGACATGCCGTCGCGACGCTCCAGGCGGTGGCCAGCCACCGCGCTGAATACCGCTTGAACATCGTCGGGCAGCACTGCGTCGCGACCTGCGAGCAATGCCCAGGCCTGGGCGGCGCGGATCAGTCCCTGGCCCGCGCGTGGTGAAAGGCCGAGCCGCAGATCAGCTCGTTCACGTGTGTGCCGCAACAGGGATTGCACGTAGTCGAGCAGTGCGTTCGAGAGGTGGATGGCCCGCACGCGTCCTTGTTTAGCGATGATCGCCTCCGGACTGAGCGCGGGCGCGAGACCGATCAGCAGATCGCGACGATCGCCGTTCGCTAACAGTTCACGTTCGTGAGCGTGATCGGGGTAGCCCAACGAAATGCGCATGAGAAATCGATCGAGCTGGGATTCAGGTAGCCGAAACGTCCCGATTTGCTCGTCCGGGTTCTGCGTGGCGACTACGAAAAAGGGCTCGGGTAGTCGATGGGTAGTGACGTCGGCGCTCACCTGCCGCTCCTCCATCGCCTCGAGGAGGGCGCTCTGAGTCTTGGGGCTGGCTCGGTTCACCTCGTCTGCCAGTAACAACTGCGTGAAAATCGGTCCCTTGCGGAACTTGAACTCCTGCGTGGCCCGATCGAAGACTGTTACGCCGAGTATATCGGCGGGCAGCAGGTCACTCGTGAACTGCACGCGCTGCCATGCGAGTCCCAGGACCTGGGCGAGTGCATGCGCGAGAGTGGTTTTACCGACGCCCGGTACATCTTCGATCAGCAGATGGCCGCGCGCAAGCAGGCAGGCGAGTGCGAGACGGACCGCCAGCGATTTGCCGAGGATGATCCGATCGAGTGATGCGAGCGCGTTGTCGAGAGCTGTCATCGGCTCGAGCTTAACCGTTGGCAGCCACTGTCGAGTGTGATAGCGCTCTCAAGAGAGCGGCTTGTTTCCAGCCGAGTTAGCCAATCGTCGCACGCGCGCCAATTGCACTCGCAGGCGCTCGCGCTGCGACTCGAGTTCTGCGACGCGCGCGCGATCGCCAGCGACCACTTCGGGCGGCGCGTTCGCCACGAAACTGGCATTGGCGAGCTTGGCTTGCAGTTTGCCGAGGTCCGACTCAAGCCGGCCGGTGCGCTTCGCGAGTCGCTCCGCTTCCACTGCAGGATCGATCAGACCGGCCATCGGCACGAGAATGGTTAGTTCGCCGACCAGCGCGGTGGCCGCTTCTGGTGCAGGAGCATCGGCTGCCAGGAACTCGACGCGCTCGAGACCGGCGAGCCGTTCGAGATAGACCGCGTACGAATCGGCATATTCGCGATCGATTGCCGATGCGTTCTGCAGCAGCGCGGGGATACGCTTCGATGGCGCGATGTCCATCTCGCCGCGGATCTGACGAACTGCGAGCACCACAGCCTGAATCCATGCAGTTGCAGACTCCGCCGCCGCGTCCAAGGCATATTCGTTCGCGAGTGGATAGGTGGCGCGCATGATCGTTGGGTCCCTGACGGTGATCAGGCCCACTGCAGCGCAAAGTGGTGCCACGCGCTGCCAGATCTCCTCAGTGATGAAAGGCATGACAGGATGCAGCGCGCGCAACAGGGCCTCCAGGATCTCGATGAGCGTGCGCCGTGCGCCACGTTTCGATTCGATCGTAGCGTGCTCCGCCTGCAGGACCGGTTTGGTCAGCTCCAGGTACCAGTCGCAGAATTCGTACCAGGTAAATTCATACAGGGCTGTCGCCGCAAAATCGAAGCGATACTCGGTGAGTGCGGGTTCGAGCGTGCGCAACATCTGGCCGAAGCGCGAGCGTATCCAACGGTCGGCGACCGACAACACGTGCGCACCCGCCAGATCGTTGGCAGGGATGGCGCCGTCCTGGCCCTCCAGCGTCATCAGGACAAACCGCGCGGCGTTCCAGAGTTTGTTACAAAAATTGCGATAGCCACTCACGCGCCCCAGATCGAAGCGGATGTCGCGCGACGGGCCGGCGAGCGCGGTGAACGTGAAGCGCAGTGCGTCGGTGCCGTGCGCCTCGATACCCTGCGGGAACTGTTTGCGCGTCGCCTTCTCGATTGCCGCTGCCAGATGGGGTTGCATCAGGCCGGTGGTGCGTTTGGCCACGAGCGCATCGAGTTCGATGCCGTCGATGATATCGAGCGGGTCGATGACATTGCCCTTGGATTTCGACATCTTGTCGCCGCGTTCGTCACGGATCAGGCCCGTGATGTACACGTCCTTGAAGGGCACGTTGCCTGCGAACTCCAGACCCATCATGATCATCCGGGCGACCC
>JAGRJB010000496.1 GCA_020442965.1 Pseudomonadales bacterium | reverse complement strand
CTGTCTGTTCGACTCGTTAGACTCGTACTGGATCTCGATCGGTAAGTGCCGCAACGAGCGTGACGCCGCTGATCGCATCGAGTGCAACAAGGACGCGCGCGCAGGCCTGGCTGAAGGCTACGGGCAGTGCTTCTCGCAGCGTACTGCCCGCGCCGACCTGTGTGACGAGCTCGGCCAGTCGCCCTACGACCCCAGCTTCGAACCGGGCAATTTTGTCGATCCGCGAGAGGTCGGCAAGACGGTTGCACCGAACCCCTACTTTCCGCTTACCAGTGGCAAAACCTATGTCTACAAGGGAGCGGATGAGGTCGTACGCGTAACATTCACGGATGAAATCAAGATAATCGACGACGTGCCCTGCCTCGTGGTGCGCGACGTCGTCTCCACGCTGGACGGCGACCTGGTCGAGGACACCATCGACTGGTACGCGCAGGACGTGCACGGCAATGTCTGGTACTGCGGCGAGATCACCGCTGAGTACGAGGACGGCTTCCCCGTCAATGTCGATGGCTCATTTCAGGCCGACGTCGACGGTGCCCGTCCGGGCATCCAGATGAAGGCCGCGCCTGCCGTGGGTGACGTGTATCGCCAGGAGTTCGATCTCGGCAATGCCGAAGACGTGGCGAAGGTGCTAAGCCTGCATGCCTCCGCCACCAGCCCCGCGGCCTCGTGCGACCAAACGTGCCTCGCGACCGATGAGTTCACGCCGATCAGCCCGGGCGTTCATGAGACGAAATACTACAAGCCAGGGGTGGGATTTATTCTACAAACAAAGCCTGGCAGCGACGAACGACTGGAGTTGATAGAAATCGTCAACGACTAGGTCTGCGTGCCGACAGGTTGGCGCAGTTCACTAACACCCCGTGGGGAGCCTCGCGCCAGCGAGGCTCCCTTGCAATGCTGGTACTTTTTCGTCGCGACTGTGTGGCGAGGGTCACTACGAGAGCAAAGCATTCGGGCGCTTCGCATCCGGGCCGCCACTGGCGTAGCTGCGCGTGATGATCTAGAGACGATGACCGTTGGGGTCATCGAAACACAGGCCGCGCCTATCGTCCTGTGCGGTGGCAACCCCAGAATTTCTGCGAGAAACGCAGCCGTGGCCAATTTGTCGCGCACCACGACGATCGTGTGGTTGAGCGTGATGGCCATGAGTCCTCCTCGCTGTGTATTGTCGCAGACCGACGGGTACGCGAGAACTCGCCACCAGCGTCGCAGCACGCCGCACGCAGCGCTAAAATCAAGGCACTGAATTGCGACCGACGAGCGAGACCACTTCGATGCGCTGCCTGACCAGCTTCACATTCATGTCTGTCGACGGCTACTACAAGGGGCCGTGTGAACGCACCTGATTCGACGAGCTCCCGGACGCTCTGGCCGGATCTGCGCGCCGCGTTGCGCGGCACGGATGCCGATTACACAACCATTCCACTGAAGCGCGCGGTATTCCTGCTCGCGATTCCGATGATGCTGGAGCTCGTGCTCGAGTCGACGTTCGCCGTCGTCGATATCTTCTTTGTCGCGCAGCTCGGGCCCTCCGCGGTGGCGACCGTGGGACTCACCGAGACCTACCTGTTCCTGCTATACGCCATCGCGATGGGGCTCGCGACGGCCGTCACGGCCATCGTCGCGCGGCGCATTGGTGAGTCGCGCGGTGACGACGCGGCGCTGTCGGCCGTGCAGGCCATCCTACTCGCGCTGTTGGTGTCGCTGCCCTTCACGCTGGCGGGCATCGTCTGGGCCAAGGAGCTGCTGCGGCTGATGGGCGCGGACGCGTGGGCCATCGAGCACGGCTATCGTTACATGCAATGGATGCTCGGCGGCAACGCCGTGATCCTGCTGATCTTCGTCATTAACGCTATCTTTCGCGGCGCCGGCGATGCGGCAGCGGCGATGCGCGTGCTGTGGGTCGCGAATGCGCTCAATATCGTGCTGGATCCGATTCTCATCTTCGGCTGGGGCCCGATTCCCGCGATGGGCATCGAGGGCGCGGCGATCGCTACCAACCTCGGCCGTGGGGTCGGCGTGCTGCTGCAGGTGTGGATACTGGTGCGTGGCAGCGAGCATTTGCGTATGACTCTCGCCAGCCTGCGCTTTAGCGGCGCGACCATGCTGTTGAT
>JAGRJB010000495.1 GCA_020442965.1 Pseudomonadales bacterium | reverse complement strand
ACCGATACCCTGAGACCTGCGCGCAGTGGTTCCTTAAGCACAAAACGTCGGTGCAAGCCCACCACCAACAGACGAAACGGCAAAGCGGCAACCAAGAAGATCAGGCCGAGCATCAAGGCGTCCAGCGAAAAATCATCGCGCCGCAACTCGAGACCCGCGTGAAAGAAGTAGAACGGTACGAACAGCGACGACAGCGCACCGACCGCCTTCAGCATACTGTGATCTCGGATCGACGGGATACGCTCACGAAAGCGGTGCGCAACTATGCCCACGACAAATGCTCCCACCAGATAGTAGACACCCAGATTCTTGGTCACGAACGCGGCTGCAACGGCCAGAATGACGAGAAACGGAAAATCCGACTTGGGCGCATACGGCATGATCCGCTTCGCAAATATGCTGAATGCGAACGGCAGGAACGCCACCAGGGCGATCAAGGCGCCACTCGATACCGCGAGTTCCTGCCAACTGGCCGACCGCAGGTCTACGAACAGAATACCGAGTGCAATCATCTCGACAGCGATCGCTTTCGAACGAATCCAGAATCGCTCCTGGTCGGTACTACCAAGTGCATCGAGCGAGTCCAGGATGAAGCCAGTCGAGGGTGTCACGAGCGCAAGCGCGACCAGTACCGCGGGCCGCAAGTCGAGCTGCAAGCCGCGTTGCACGGCCCAGGTGACTGCTGCCACCATCGCGAGACGGATTGCGACGTGCTGAACTAGCACGCCGGCACCGCGCCGCAGTTCGCGGATATCCACCTCCAGTCCGGCAAACAGAAACAGCGCGACGATACCGAGTGTTGACAGCAAAGTGACTGTGGAATCACCTTGAAACAAACCGAGCCCCAAGCCCGCACCCGCGCCGAGCGCAAATGCGGTAACGGCACTGGGGATGCTCCAACGCTGCAGCACGCGTGGAATCAGGAACAGCCCCATCAGCAGCAGAATATAGGCGACGTCGCCGCCGATATGCAGGCGATTTAACAGCTCTTGCATGAACTCATCACAATGCGTACTTATGCACTAACAGATATGCCAAGGTAACGATCATGAGAATGGCGAGTGGCAGCCCCGCACGCACGAAATCACGAAACGAGTACCCTGCGGCACCCATGATCAGCAAATTGGTCTGATACGCCATGGGCGTTACGTAACACAGATTGCAGCCAAACAACACCGCAATGACGAGCGGCTCGGGCTGCAACGAAAGCTGTGTGGCCAGACTCATCGCGAGCGGCGTGCCAATCGCTGCGGCCGCGGCGTTCGAGACAAAGTTGGTCAGTATGGCTGCGAACACCATCAGCGAGGCGAGCACCACGGCAGCCGGCGCTGCAACGAGTCCGATCGCCAACAATGACGCCAACCAATCGGCCGCACCGGTCTCCACCAACGCACGGCCGAGCGCTATGCTCGCGGCCACCAGCACGATCACTTCGACGCTCAAGGCGCGCCCCAGGTTTTCGTACTTGACGCAACCGGCCGCGAGCATCGCGATGGTCCCGGCCAACGCGGCGATCGCGATCGGTACGATCTTGAACGCGGCCAGCACGACGACCGCGGCAACGATCAACAAGGCGATCGGGGCTTTGGCGGTGCGCGGCAACTCTTTTGTCCCGATCAACTGCATGACGCCCTCAGCCTGCTCGAGATCGCGCAAGTGGTCTTCCGTCCCTTGCGCTAGCAACACGTCGCCGACTTCCAGGCGATCCTCCGTTGGGCCCGACGAATAGCCGAACAAGTGTGATTCCGACGCGCGATACGTACCGACGATCAGCACACCGAAGCGATCGGCAATGCGCGCCTCACGAACCGACTTGCCGATCAGGCTCGAATCGCCGCCGACCGCCAGCTCCGCAATGTGCAGATCGGGATCGCTTGCATCGGTCGGCTCACCCACGGCGGACAGCAGGTGCTCGGGAGCGAGGGGTGCCCGCAACGCGCTACTGAGGTCGCGAATCTGATCGACCGCGCCCTCGAAGAGAATCCGGTCACCGGCGGCCAATTCCCCCTCACCGACGGGCGCGGCGCCACGCTTTATACTAACGATTCGGACGCCGCCGGAAACCACGTTGTCGACAGCCTCGCGCGTCTTGCCCACCACCGACGATCGCGTCGTCAGGTGCAGCGTCGCCCGAAACACGCGTGGCGACTCGCCGCCGGTTGTCTGGATCTTGGGCAACAGCCGCGGCATGACCAGCCACAGATACGGGAACGCAACCAATGCCGCCGTTGCCACGATTTGAAAAAATGCGAACATCCCGAGACGTGGCAACCCCATATCAGTTGCGATTGAAACGACGAGGACGTTGGTCGATGTACCGATGGTCGTGGCCATGCCGCCAATCAGGATCGCTGCATTGACCGGCATCAGCGTCTGCGACGCCGACAATCCGACACGCCGTGCAAGATCGAGAATGATCGGCATGGTGAGCACCAGCACCGGCGTATCGTTGATGAAGCCGCTGATCACCATGCAGACGAGCAGCGTGCACAGCATTCCGAGCACGCGACTCATGCGCCACAGCCGGGCCAACACACGTGCCGCAGGCTCGAGCGCCCCTGTAACCACCAGGCCACGACCCAGGATCATCAAACTGGCGATCGCGATCAGCGCTTCGTGGCCAAAGCCGCCGAACGCAATTTCCAACCCGCTCAGTGCCCCCTCAGTATGCAACGGAAACACGTAGAAGCCGACAGCCAGCACGGCAATGACGAGCAGACAGATCAGCTCGATCCGCATGCGCCCGCTGGCAAAAAGCACGAACGTCACGATCGTGACCAACAGGGCCGCAATGGCATGGAACGACGGAATTTCTGGCACTGCAGTGACTTCTGGTTGTGTTCGTCAGGTCGCGGCGGCAGCGCCGCTCGTGTAACTGATGCAGAGCATCTCGTCGGCGGCGTCAAGTCTCAGGTCGCGCAGATCGTCGCCAGACAGCGGCTGGCCACCCGCACGCCGCACCATTACCAAGCCCGCTACGGACATCGGTGCACGGCCGACCTCATCGCGCAAGGGCTTGCGCTGGGTGAGATGAACGCGGCCTTGGCGACTAACGAGATCGTCGACGAACGCCAGCGTCAGATCGCTGTTTACGCCGTCCGCGAGCAGACTACCACCCAGCGCGCCCAGCGAAATGATCTGGTCCGCGCCGCTGCGGCGCATCAGTTTGATGTTCTCCGGCTCGATGACCTTGGCGAGAATTCGCGCCTTGCTGAGCTCACGTGCCGTGAGCACGATCAGGGCGGTCGTGTCGTCCGAATCGACGCTGACAATAATCGCCGCCGCCTTGGACACAGCCGCTATCTCGAGGATCTCCTCGCGCGTTGCCGTGCCGTGTAGCGCCGTGAAGCCGGCTGCGGCAGCTCGATCAGCCGCACCCCGATCGACGTCGATGATGACGACTTCGCTCGCGGGTCGCCCCATGCGTACCAGCTCGGCCGCAGCGTGATGCCCCGCGCCACCATAACCACAGATGACAACGTGATTGTTCAGCTGTCGCTGCAATCGCAACATGCGTAGATCCTCGATCGAGCGTTGAATCAGAAACTCGTAGGCCGTACCCAGGAAAATGAACCAGACGAACAGCCGTATAGGCGTGATGACCAGCGCATCGATTAGTCTTGCGCGCGCCGTCACCGGCACGATGTCCCCGTAGCCCACTGTCGTGACGGTGACCATGGTGAAGTAAACGACGTCGGATGGCGAGATCTCGCCGTCAAACTGATCCCGCAGTCCCGCACGATCCCACCAGCACACGCCCATGACGAGCAGGAAAAGCCCCAGTACCAGCAGCGCCCGCATGGCCAGCACCCGCTCCGGGCGGGCCGGCGGTGGGCGCACCAGAATGTCGGCACGATCGG
>JAGRJB010000494.1 GCA_020442965.1 Pseudomonadales bacterium | reverse complement strand
GATGAGTCTTGCAATTGTTCCGTATTCACCGGCTGACATTCCCGCGATCGAGCGGTTCAACGAGCGCTTGCGCGCGGTTGGTACGGAATACCGGTTTCCGTGCCGGCCCGCCGATCTGATGCCGCAAGGACCCGGCGTCGGTCCCATCGTGCACGATCTGTTCGTCGCCAAAGATACGGACACCGTCCGCGGCGGCTACGCGCTCAAGCGCGAGACGCTGTTGGTCGCTGGCCAACCCGAATCCCTTAGCAATCTGCAAATCCCGCTTTCGGAGGCGTTGATCGATCGTGCGTACGCGAATGTCGGCGCGGCCATGGTGTTCGATGCGGCGCGCCGCGCCAAGGCTATTTACTGTCTCGGCATGGGTAGCGCCGAGCGACCACTGCCACAACTGCTCGCCAGACTGCGCTGGCGAATCGAGCGCGTCCCATTTCGGTTTCGAGTATTGCGCGCCAATAACTTCTTTCGAGAGATCAGATTCCTGCGGACACGGCGGCCGATCGCTCTGCTCGCGGATCTCGTGCGCTTTAGTGGTCTGGCGCAGCTGGGCGTAGCGGGGTGGCGCGGTGCCGCTGCCCTTGCCATGCGACCCGCGGCCGGTCTGCGCATAGAGGTCGTTAGTGCGTTCGATGCGCGCGTCGATGATCTGCAGGCTGCGGTGGCAGGCGAATATCCACTGATGTGCGAGCGTGGCGCAGCGGCACTCAACCAGAAGTTTCCGCAAGCCGATCAGCGCCTCAACAAGCTGACGATCTGGCGTGGCGATGCGATGGTTGGCTGGTTGCTGCTGACCTGCACCCAATTGAGCGATCACAAACAGTTCGGCAGTATGAAGTTGGGTTGTATTGCCGATGGCTTGTGCGGCGAGTCGGATGTGGCGGCTCTCGTCAGTCTGGCGGTCGACTGGTTGCGGGTGCGCGGTGCCGATCTGGTAGTGAGCAATCAAAGCCACTCAGCCTGGTTGAGCGGGCTGCGTCGCAATCTGTTCATGGATGGTCCCAGCAACTTTGTATTGGCACTGTCGCCGGGCCTCGCGATCCGGGCACCCGCGCTCGATCGTTGCCATTTCAATCGCGGCGATGGCGATGGCCCGATCAATCTGTAAGCGTCAGCGCTAGGCTAGACCGCAATCGCGGAGATCGACGCCTCGAAACGATAGTCAGCATCGGCGGCCGCGGGGAACCGATGGATGTCGAAGCGGTCGATGTTGCGGACATCGACCACGCGACGCTTGAGAAGATTGAAAGCGCAATCATACCCGGCGAGTTTGGCCGCCTCTCGACTGTGTTGGTCGTAGTCCGAAGCCTGGCCATACGGGTAGGCGAGTGCGCGGACCGGCACTTGCAGCAAGTCCTCTAGAATACGTTTTGATCGAGTCAGTTCTGCGAGCTGTTGCTCGGGCGAGAGCCGGTTGAGAAAGGGGTGCGAATGCGTGTGACTACCGATGGCCATGCCCGCGCGCTGCATCTCAGCGAGTTGTGCGGACGAGATTACGCCGTCGGTCTGTTGGTCCACGCTCGGCAGCTCGACGCCGAGACGCTTGGCAATCGTCAGTACGACGGGCAACGCATCTGCAGCCGTCGAAGACAGTTTGATCTGCGCCGTGATTGTTTTGATGGCGCTCGCTCGAGACTCATCGTCTGTGAGTATGACGGGACCGCCAAGCGCCTGACCGAGGTCGTAACGTCCAGCGGCTGCCCGTTTCACCGTCAGGCCGAGCAAGTTCCACCATTCGATCGTACGCTCAGTCAGCGACCGCGTGCTGACGAAAAAGACGCCTGTCATATTATGGCGGCGCAGCAACGGGAAGGCGCGCGAGTAGTGATCCTGCGTCGCATCATCAAACGTAATGAGTGCTGCGCGCGGCGGGAGGGTGCGGACTCCATCGAGCGCATCGCAGACCTGGTCTAGCGTGACAACGTTGCGCATTTGCCTGAGCAGGGTGAGTTGTTGATCGAGTACTGCGTCGGTGCACGAATAGACAGAATCGTCGAATAGCGCGTCGAACTGGGACGTTGCGCCGCCGATGCGATGATAGGCGAGCACCGTCAGCCGATTGCGTAGCACCTGGCGCAGTAGATTGGCAACGCCGGTCCGGACCGCGACATAACCCATTAAATTGCGTTTCATTAGTACGGTAGCGATTGCGCTGTGCGACCAGTCATCAGGTGTGGCGTGATAAGCCAGCGTAGGCGGTCAGGAGGAGGAATTACAGTACACAGATCGGGTCGTGCGACACCGGTCGCACTGCTCGGCGCGCCGAACGGGCAAGTCAGCGGCGATCGCTCTGAATCCAAGACCTGCTGAATCAAGCGCGAGTGTCTGGTACTGCGGTAACCCAGTCGGGCGGTGGCGGTACCGTGCCGATGGGCTTGGCGGGGTTGCCGCCGACGATTGTCAGTTCCGGCACGTCGTGAGTTACGACGGCGCCGGAGGCCACAATGGCTCCGCGTCCGATCGTGACCCCTTTCAAGACGATGGCATGCGCTCCAACCCACGCGTAGTCATGTACCGCAATGCTGCCAATGCTGCGCTCATCGGCGGATTCCCCGCGAGCGCGAGCGAGCGGGTCCAGTGGGTGGCCATCGGAGCCACTGAATCGGACGCGATCCGCCACCAGAACGTGTCTGCCAATTTCGACACGTCGCCCAACGGCGACGACGACTCCATAGCCGAGATAACTCGAGTCGCCAATCACCAACTGCTTTTCAGCGGCGTCGCCCGCAGCGATCCAGGTCTGGTTTCCCGCCAGGCAGACCCGCTCGCCGAGCTCGACGCGTAGATTGCCGAGAAGCTTGGGTTGTTCTTCCAGCATCATCAGGCCGCTACCACAGCGGGCGCACGAAAGGCGAAACAAGGGTTCGTGATAGACCTTCGACCAGACACGCGCTAGAACGTGTCGTCTGAAGCGGCGTTCCCCCAGCAGCAAATGATGCAGCCCAGGAATGGTGGGGAAGCTGCCAGAGCCTGCGCCCTTTAGCAGCGCGTAAATCGCGCGCTGCATGCGCGTTTCCCGGCGTCGGCTCCACTGAATTATTTTCAATGCGTCGTCCCTTAGAGTGGCGCAGCGTCGCACATCGTCCGTCGAGGTGATTGCGCCGGTGCTGCGCGGACAAGTGTAGCGATGTGAAGACAGCGGCCGCGAGTGATGCTGTCGCGAAAACCAATATATTGTCGCATCGCGCTCGCCTGTTATTTCCACCGTGAGGGCAACGACCGAATTGTCGCAATGCAACTGAGCAACTGTTCGCCTATTCTCGTTGGCTGACGGTTCTTGACGATTAGGAGACCGGCATTTGGCGGGTCAATCGGTTAAAGTTCTGCTGTTATGAGGATCCTAATCACAGGGGGGTCCGGCTTCATTGGCCGGTGCCTGGTGGAAGAGCTTGCCAAGGTCGGCCATGAGCTAGTCAATCTAGACCTTTGCCGACCGGAGTGGCCGGCACCGTTTGCCCGCAATCTGACCGGGGATGTGCGTG
>JAGRJB010000493.1 GCA_020442965.1 Pseudomonadales bacterium | reverse complement strand
GCCTGCGAGCCCAGCCAGACCACCGGCACGTCGCGACGCGACAGCGCCTCGGCCACAGCGAGTCCGGGGAAGATGTGCCCGCCGGTGCCACCCGCCATGATCAGTACGCGCGCGAAGCTCGTCATGCCGCGGCCTCCGCGTCTCGATGAGCACGACCGTGGCCGCGCAGCGTCGCGGCACCGCGAGCTTCATTGACGGTCTCGTGATAGACGCGCAGCAAAATGCCCACCCAGGCGAGCGCAACGATCATGCTCGAGCGCCCGTAGCTCATGAGGGGCAGCGTCAGTCCTTTCGTCGGCAGCACACCCATGTTCACGCCGATATTGATGAGCGACTGCACGCCAATCCAGATGCCGAAGCCCGCGGCAAGATAGGCCGGAAATTTGCGCCCGGCAGCGAACGCCGCGCGCGCGATCCAGAATGCGCGCCAGACGAGCGCAAGGAACAGCGCGAGCGTCACCACGACGCCGATCAAGCCGAGTTCCTCGGCGAGCACTGCGAACAGAAAATCCGTGTGCGCCTCTGGCAGATAAAATAGCTTCTGCACGCTGGCGCCCAGACCCACACCAAACCACTCGCCCCTGCCGATCGCGATCAAGGACTGCGTCAGCTGAAAGCCACTGTCGAACGGATCGGCCCACGGATCGAGAAACGAGGTGAGCCGCCGCATGCGATAGGGCTCGATCCAAACGAGCAACGCGAGTGCGACCGCGCACACCGCAGCGATCCCGAGAACGTCACGAATGCGTGCGCCGGCGAGAAACAACACGCCGAACCCTGTCACGAGCAACACCGAGGCGGCGCCGAAGTCCGGTTGGGCCAACAAGAGAATGAAGATGACGCCCAGTAACCCGACCGGGCGCAGGAGGCCCGCCATACCGTCACGCAACTCGGCCTCACGCCGCACCGCGTAGCCCGCCAGAAAGATCAAGACCAGCACGCGGGCAAGCTCCGACGCCTGAAAATTGAACCCTAACAATCGAATCCAGCGCCGGCTGCCGTTGACCGAATGGCCGATGCCCGGGATGAGAACCGCGAGTAGTAGCACTACAGCGAATATCAGCAAAGGCCAGGCAAGCTTCTCCAATACGTCGGTCGGAATGCATACGGCAACCGCTGCGAGAGCCGTGCCGATCAGCGTCAACAGCAGTTGGCGCTCGAGGTACAAGAACGGTTCGCCGGCCTCCTTGGCGGCAATGGACATGGATGCCGACGTCACCATCACGAGGCCGAGCAGCAAAATCGAAAAAACGATCGCGAGCGTAACGACATCGAGTCGCAACGGGCCGCTACGACCCGTCGAGCGCGCGTAGGTCACCGGTGTACTCATGCTGCGAGTTCCTTGACGGCGGCCGTGAATACGCTCCCACGATGGGCGTAATCGCGGAACATGTCGAAACTCGCGCACGCCGGCGACAGCAGGACAGTATCGCCGCTGCTTGCCGCGCGCGCCGCAGCGCTAACAGCCTGTTCGAGCGTATCAGACCGCTGCACATCACACACCGAGACCAGGACTGCGGCAATCGCCTCGGCATCCTGTCCGATCAGGATCGCCAGTCGAACTTTACCCGCGAACGCTGCTGCGAGTGGTGCGAAATCCTGGCCCTTGCCATCGCCACCGACGATAACGATCAGTGGCCCGGCCAAGCCCGCGACCGCTGCAAGTGTCGCACCCACATTGGTGCCCTTGGAATCGTTCAGGTAGTGCACGCCTTTGACATCTGCGACCCTCTGCATGCGGTCTGGCAGCCCGGTGAATTCCTCGAGCTCTTCGAGCATCGACGTCGCCGACAAGCGCAGCGCCTCGCCCATCGCGAGCGCCGCGAGCGCGTTGGCCACGTTGTGCAAGCCGGGCATTTTCAGCGCCGACACCGGCAGCAGCGGCACACCCCGACCCACCAGCCACGGCTGGCCCGTTTCAGAGTCATTCGCCAGATGAAAGTCGGCGCCGCTATCGTGGCGCAATGAATACGTGAACGTGCGCTGCACCGGTCGCGGTAAACTAACGACCAGCGGATCATCCAGATTGACGATCGCCGTGTCCGCATTGGCGAAGATTCGCGCCTTGGCGGCGGCATAATCGGCCAGACCGGCGTAGCGATCCAGATGATCGCTGGTGACGTTCAGAACGGCGGCGGCCTTCAAGCGCAGGCTCGCGGTTGCATCGAGCTGGAATGAGGACAGTTCCAGGACATAGAGATCGACCGGTCCACGGCCTAACAGATCGAGCGCAGGCTGGCCGAGATTTCCACCCACGCGTACGCGCGCGCCCGAGCGCTCCGCCATACGACCGAGCAGCGTCGTGACGGTACTCTTGCCGTTCGTGCCCGTGATGCCGACGATCGGCGCGTCGGCGACGCGCCCGAACAACTCGATGTCACCGACGATCTCGATGTGTTGCTC
>JAGRJB010000492.1 GCA_020442965.1 Pseudomonadales bacterium | reverse complement strand
GCGAGCGCAGCACATCGAAGGCATCACTTCGTCGGGTTCTGATCCGCACCCCGTTCACCATCGCGTTACGCTCGGCGTACTCGAGTGCATGCGCAGACGAATCCACGCACAACGCATCGCTCGCGCCTGCGATCATCGCACTCACGGACCACGCGCCGACATAACTGCATACATCCAGAACCCGTGCACCGGTTGGTAGATAACGCTGCAATCGCTCGCGATTGCGAGCCTGATCGTAGAACCAACCGGTCTTCTGACCATCCACCAGCGGTGCGGTGAATGTCGCAGCCTTTTCGCGTACGGTGACATCACGTGGCACGGCAGCCGCGCCGGCCGCTTCGACGACGCGCGGCAATCCTTCGAGGTCACGCGCGCCCGTGTCGTTCTTCCAGACTAACCTGTGCTCACCAATTACGGCAGCGAGCGCACTCTCGATCGCAGGTCGCATAAAGTCCATGCCGACCGTGGAACTTTGTGCCACGAGCAGATCGCCATACCGATCGACAATAAGCCCCGGCAATAGATCGGACTCGCCGAAGACAAGGCGGTAATAAGGCCGGGTGTACAGCGACTCGCGCAACTTCAACGCCTGCGCGATGCGTCGCTGCAGCAGC
Organism: Pseudomonadales bacterium; assembly: GCA_020442965.1. Taxonomy (GTDB): domain Bacteria; phylum Pseudomonadota; class Gammaproteobacteria; order Steroidobacterales; family Steroidobacteraceae; genus CADEED01. The sequence continues at coordinate 1,212 of JAGRJB010000492.1, read as the reverse complement.
GCATTGTCGACCGGCTGGTCCGCGTCGCGACTGACGATCCGCGCCGCGATCAAGGTGTTGGGATTGAGGTAGGCGAATCCCAAAAACTGGTCGCGATCGGTGTGCACACGAACGAGCGCACCACGCTCGAACTGCGCAAGGGGTGTCGCCGCCGTATCGATCTCATTGCTGAAGACCCACAGGTGCCCAGCGCGCAAGCGGCGATCTTCGCCGCGTTTGAGCTTCAGAACAGGCGTCGATGTGGATGGTGTATTCATGCGTGGTTCCTCCGTGGCGAGCGAGCGCCATGACGAAGGCCCAGTGACGTATATTGATCTCCATTCTAGCGACCTCGGATGAACTTCGCATGGCTAACGCGCACGGCGGCTCGAGCGACAACTACCCCGCCAATGCACTGGCGCAGGAGACCAGCCCCTACCTTCAACAGCACGCGCACAATCCCGTGGAATGGTACCCGTGGGACGCTCGCGCACTCGAAATCGCACGCCGCACGGGCAAGCCGATACTGTTGTCGATCGGCTATTCCGCGTGTCATTGGTGCCATGTCATGGCGCATGAATCGTTCGAAGACCCGGCGACCGCAGCGGTGATGAACGAATTGTTTGTCAACATCAAAGTCGATCGTGAGGAACGCCCCGACCTCGATCGAATCTACCAACTGGCGCATCAGCTGCTCACGCAACGCAGCGGCGGCTGGCCGCTCACCATGTTCTTGACGCACGACGATCAGCGGCCGTTCTTCGGTGGTACCTATTTTCCCGACAAACCACGCCAGGGTATGCCCTCGTTCGTGCAAATGCTCACGCGCGTCGCGCAATACTATCGCGAGCAGGCGAACGAACTGCGTCAGCAAAACGTCGCGTTGCTGGCCGCATTCGCCAATCTCAACCCACCGTCGTTGCTCGACGGCACGCTCACGACCCAGCCCCTGGCGGCGTGCCGCCAACAACTCGCGCAGCAGTTCGACAAAGAATTCGGTGGCTTCGGCGGCGCGCCCAAGTTCCCCCAATCGGGCTCGATCGATCGACTGCTACAACACTGGTACGACACCGCAACCACGCCGGAACCGGACCTGCATGCACTTTACATGGCGACGCTCACCCTGACGCGCATGGCAGAAGGCGGCGTTTACGATCAGATCGGCGGTGGTTTTGCACGCTACTCGGTCGGCGCCGATTGGATGATTCCGCACTTCGAGAAGATGCTCTACGA
>JAGRJB010000491.1 GCA_020442965.1 Pseudomonadales bacterium | reverse complement strand
CAGGTTACCTACCTGCGATCGCTCGCGCGCCGTACCTGGGCCTATTTTGAGATGCACGTGGGGGCGGAGGACCATTGGTTGCCGCCTGACAATCTGCAGGAACATCCGTCGCCGCGGGTGGCAAACCGCACCTCGCCCACTAACATCGGTCTGTCGTTGTTGTCCGGACTTGCCGCCTGTGATTTCGGCTATCTCAGTTCGGGAGCGATGATCGAGCGTACCTCGCGCACTCTGGCCACGCTGCAGGCACTGCCACGGCACCGCGGCCATTACTTCAACTGGTACGATACGCTGACGCTCGAACCTCTGGCGCCGCGCTACGTCTCGACAGTGGACAGCGGTAATCTCGCCGCGCACTTGTTGACGCTGCGCCAGGGATTGTTAGCGTTGCTCGACGCTGCGCCGCTCTCGGGGGCGGTGTTCGATGGCCTTGCTGATACGCTGGCGGTGCTTGATCAGGGCCGACTTGACGTCGACGCTGACAACGAAGAGCTTGCAGCAGCGGTCGAGGCATTTGCGGTTCAACTCCAAGCGGCGCGCGCGGAACCGCGGATGTCGCTCGAATGGGCGGCTCAACAGCTAGCCGCGCTGACGCAGCTTGCCGGCGTAGTCGAATCACTCTGGCCGCCAGCGACCGCCGCAATCGCAGAAGTTCCGACTGCGCACTGGCCGACGTTGTTGCGGGTCGCTTGCCAGGATGCGCACGGCGAAGCACTGCGGTTTGTCGTCCGCGCTGACACGGCCCAGGCGCCGCAGGCCAGCGGCCAGGACCGCCGCAATGCCACGGAAGTCTGGCCGAGTCTGCGCGAACTGCAACGCTCGCCCGCAGCATCCGTGCGTACCGCGGCGATACAGCGTTGTCAGGAGATCGAGCATTTGGCGAACTCGACATTGGAGTGCGCGCGTGCCGAGTATGGCTTCTTGTACGATCGGGACAGACGCCTGCTGTCGATTGGTTACAACTTTGATGAGCGGCGGCTCGATCCTGGCTACTACGATTTGCTCGCCTCTGAAGCAAGGCTGTGTAGCTTTCTGGCTATCGCGCAAGGTGAGCTTCCGGAGGAAACCTGGTTCGCTCTGGGCAGGTTGCTCACCGAAGTCGATGGCGAGGCGACGCTGCTCTCCTGGAGTGGCTCGATGTTCGAGTACTTGATGCCGCAACTCGTCATGCCGAGCTATCCCGATACACTGCTCGATCAAACGGCACGACACGCGGTGCGCGCCCATATCCGCTACGGTGCACGTCGCGATGTCCCGTGGGGGATTTCCGAGTCAGGCTACAACGCGGTCGACGCACGCATGAACTATCAGTACCGTGCCTTTGGCGTCCCGGATCTTGGACTCAAGCGCGGCCTGGGGCAGGACCTGGTGGTCGCGCCCTATGCGTCGATGATGGCATTGATGGTCTCGCCCGCGGCCGCCTGCGAGAATCTGCAGCGACTCGAAGGCTTGGGTTTTGCAGGTTGTTACGGCTTATACGAGGCGATCGATTATACGCCAGCGCGCGTTCCACCCGGCCAAGACTACGTGTTGGTCAGGTCCTTCATGTCGCACCACCAGGGCATGGGTCTGTTGGCATTGCTGCATCTATTACGCGATCAGCCGATGCAAAAGCGGTTCGTGGCCGACCCCGAGTTTCGGGCAACGCTGCTCTTGCTGCAGGAACGCATCCCGCGTGCCGGGGTCTTCTACCCGCATGACGCCGCCGATGATCCGACGCGCGCGGATGGTACCGCCACGGAGTCGCAGTTGCGCGTCTATCGGACTCCCAACGACAGCCGGCCGGCGATCAAGATGCTGTCAAATGGCCGCTACCACACGCTGCTAACGAGTGCGGGCAGTGGCAGTAGCCGGTTGCGCGAGATGGCGGTCACGCGTTGGCGCGAAGACATCACGCGCGATCCATGGGGCAGCTTCTGCTATCTGCGCGACGTGGAGAGCGGCGAATTCTGGTCGGCTGCCTATCAGCCGACCTGCTCGCTCG
>JAGRJB010000490.1 GCA_020442965.1 Pseudomonadales bacterium | reverse complement strand
GCAATCCGTTCTTTACGACCGACACCGCGGCGGCTCTGCGGTCCATCGAGATCGAAGCGGATTTACTGTTGAAAGCGACCAAGGTCGATGGGATCTACGATTCAGACCCGATCAAGAATCCGGCAGCCAAGCGCTACGATAAACTGACGTATGACAAGGTTCTCAACGATCGTTTGAACGTGATGGACGCCACCGCGATCGTAATGTGCCGCGACAACGGCCTGCCGCTGCGAGTCTTTAATCTCAATAATGTGGGCGAGTTGCCGCGCATTGTGCAGGGCGAACAGCTCGGTACGGTCGTTACTAACTAGGGGATCAACCATGATCGAGGACTTGAAGCACGACGCCGGACAGCGCATGCAAAAATGCGTCGAGACCTTTCAGGCCGACCTGCGCAAGTTGCGCACCGGCCGCGCACATCCATCGCTGGTCGAGAACATGAAGGTCGACTACTACGGGTCGGACGTGCCGCTCAAGCAGGTCGCGAACGTCGCGGTCGAAGACGCTCGCACTCTGACTATCTCGCCGTGGGAGAAGAATATGGTTGGCGCGATCGAAAAGGCCATCCACAAGTCGGACCTCGGCCTGACGCCAATGACCGCCGGCGCGGTGATCCGCCTGCCATTGCCGCCACTCACCGAAGAGCGGCGTCGCGATATCACCAAAGTGGTGCGCGCGGATGCCGAGAATGCGCGCGTCGCGATTCGCAACGTGCGCCGTGACGTGATCGGAGAGATCAAAGAAGCACTCAAAGCGAAGCTGCTGTCGCAGGACGAGGAGAAACGCGGCGAGGTCGAGATCCAGAAGTTGACCGACAAGTACATCGCCGATATCGATACGCAGCTCGGCGCCAAAGAAAAAGAGATCATGCAGGTCTAGGCGCTGCCGACATGCAATTGCCGCGGCATATCGCGATCATCATGGACGGGAACGGCCGCTGGGCGAAGGCGCGCGGCTTGCCGCGCCATCTCGGCCACAAGGATGGACTTGGGCCGGTGCGTATGTGCATCGAACAGTGCGCCACGCGCGGCATCGGCGCGCTGACGCTATTCACGTTCTCCAGTGAGAACTGGCGTCGTCCAGTCGAGGAAGTCGGTAGTCTGATGAGTCTGTTCCTCGATTCGCTGGATCGCGAAGTCGCGGCGTTGGATCGCGACGGCGTGCGAATCACGTTCATCGGTGACCGTCACACGCTGTCCGTCAAGTTGCAGTCGCGGATGGCGGAAGCTGAACACCTCACCAAAGACAACGTGCGGCTGCGATTGCAGCTCGCCATCAGCTACGGTGGTCGCTGGGACATACTGAACGCGGTACGGCACGTCGCCCGCGCGGCGTTGAGTGGCAGCATCGGTGTCGAGCAGATCGACGAGGCCGTGTTTACCGCAGCATTGGCACTGAGCGACGTGCCCGACCCGGACCTGTTCATTCGCACCGGTGGAGAGCATCGTATCAGCAATTTTTTGTTGTGGAACCTGGCGTATACCGAGTTGTATTTTACCGACGTGCTATGGCCTGATTTCAAGCAAGCGGACTTCGAAGCTGCGCTCACCGCCTTTGGTGCTCGCGAACGCCGCTTCGGCCGGACCGGCGAGCAGTCGGGGGCCGCGTAGCGTGCTTAGGCAACGCGTCATAACTGCGGCGTTGCTCGGCGGCGTGCTGCTGGCGGTGGTATTGCTGCTGCCACCGTGGGCAAGCGTCGCGTTGTTCACGTTGACGATTCTGTTCGGTGCCTGGGAATGGTCGGGGTTCATGCGGGCCAAGTCGTTAGTTGTACGAATGGGATTCGTTGCCCTGATTGCCGTCGCGTTGCTGCTCAGCCATCGATACGTGATCGATCGCGACGCGCTGCAAGGTGTGCTATGGATCGCGGCTCTTTGGTGGATGGTGACGTTCCTGTGGGTGGCGCTCGCGCCACAACGCGTCTCGCCATTGGCGGCAGCCATCGCGGGCGTGCTGGTGCTCGTGCCCGCTTGGATCGCGCTTGTCCACCTACGCACCGCGTTTGCGCATGGCGCGCTGTGGTCGCTGTTCGTACTTGGGCTCGCGTGGGCGGCCGATACGGGCGCGTTCTTCGCGGGTAAATTTTTCGGACGCGTACCGCTCGCGCCGCGCGTCTCGCCGAAAAAGACCTGGGAAGGCGCAGTTGGCGGTGTCTGCTTCGGTGCGCTCGCGGGGTATCTGGCGAGTTTCGCGTTGCCGGTCCAGCCGCTCGCTTTCGTACTGCTCAGCGCGTCCGTTGCCGCCATTTCAATCGTGGGCGATCTGACTGAAAGCATGTTGAAGCGAGCGGCGGGGATGAAAGACAGCGGTTGGCTGTTTCCAGGCCACGGCGGTGTACTCGACCGCATCGACAGCGTGACCGCGGCTGCGCCCGCTTTCCTGCTAGGCGTACTCGTATTCCGGATCGCAACGTGAAAAGCGTCGCGATTCTGGGCTCCACGGGGAGCATTGGCGAGAACACACTCGATGTGATCGCGCGCCATCCGGATCGCTATCGTGTGACGGCGCTCGGCGCGCGCAAT
>JAGRJB010000489.1 GCA_020442965.1 Pseudomonadales bacterium | reverse complement strand
GATGAAGCGCCTGTCGGCGGCGCACAGCGCGCAGGCCGCCGTCGAGCGCTCGGGCGCCGGCGGCGGCCTGCCCACCATTGCCGCCGAGGAGTGATCGGAGTGCGCTGGCGCCAATCGTGACTCAGGCCTGGAATTCCTTCGTCAGCGCCAGGACACGATCCGTTGCGTGCCGGCGCTCTGCAGCGATTCGCTTGCAGTCGGCGAAAATCTCTCCGGAGACTGTTGTGCGTGATGGGTCGGTTGCAACGAAACGCGGTGTAGCCGCACCTTGTTCGATCGAACTGACGAATGTCCTGCCGCCCAGCTTCACGGCGAGCCTCGCGTACCACGTCTACTGTTTGAACCGGCCGGTGGTAATGAGAGCCTGGGAAACAGGGCGTTCTGTTGATACAGCTGCTTGACGCCGGCGATCTGGCCCTGCCATTCAGGCTCGCTTCCGGAACGGTCACTGGACACGCGTTCGAGGCGCGGTTTCGTCACGCAGCGCTCATGCGCCCGCAGGTGCGGCGATTCCGGCAATGGCTAGCCAGCGAAAGCGAGGTGACGCGCGGCTGGCTGGCCCGCAATACTGGTGTTGCGACGCGGGTCTGAAGCGCGGGTACCAACGTCGATTATTGCTTCTTGTAGTGCACCACCAATCCGCCCATGTTGGCTTCCAGGCCGCCGTCGGCGCGCGTCAGCGTGATACCCGAGCTGCCGAGACAATTCAGTGTGATGAGCTTATCGCCCTCCTGGTAGGTGCAATCAACCGTCGCGTTCTCGCCGGCTGCGCTGGGGCCAAAGGTGGCTTTGGAATCATCGATAAAATGGATAGCCATCTGCGTGCCCATGACGTCGCCGACGTACGTGCCAGACAGCGAGCGGCTATCGCCGCACGCAGCGAGCGCAATGCTCGCAACACCAAGACTGAACAACGTGCGTAAGTTCATGTTCATGACGATGCCCTCACTTGAGGTTTCTGTTAGTTGTGTGATCGATCTCGCGGCTGTCTCACCCGCCAACGAAGCTTGGCCGCGGTGCGGCGAATCCAAGCGTAGCATGTCGCGCCGCAACACTGGCAATCGGGTTCGCTAGGGCGGGCCGCTGCGCTGCTATTGCCCTTCCGGCGGTTGCCACAGTTCTACCTTATTGGCCTCCGGGTCCATGACCCAGCCAATCTTCCCGTACTCCGATTCCTCGGTTTTCTCCAGAACGTCACATCCTTCAGCGCGAAGCACTGCCAGGAGTTTCTCGAGGTCGGCCACGCGGTAATTGACCATGAACGATGCCGTGCTCGGCGCAAAGTCCTTGCCATCTGCAATTAGCCAGGCAGTTGTGCCGCCAATTGGCTTACCTGACGTATCCGCCCAACGAAAGGCTGTGCCGCCCCATGCCTGAACATCAATGCCAAGGTGCTTTTTGTACCAGGCCCGCAACACCGCAGGATCCTTTGCTTTCAGGAAGATGCCACCGATGCCGGTCACTCTGATCATGGCGTCTTGCTCCTCGTGATTGTCGGCAGGGTTGCCCGGATCAGCAGTGGCCGTTTGCACGCTCGCTAGTGTCAGCGACATAAAGAACAGGATTGCGCGAGCAAATGGTCGGTGACGCATGCAAGCATCCCGCAGCGCAACCAGACTACACGACGGTGCGAGGCGTTGGCCAGTGCGCCGTCGACGCCGGCGTCGAGCCCGAGCAGGGGCGCCACCGCGTCGCAGGTGATAACGACGTCGCATTCCCATCAGAAGCGTCCCACGCGGTCGGTTGCCTCGTACCGATGCAGCCGCTCTTGGGTCAAATCATATGGACCAAGTGAACCTCATCCAATGGCCCACCAGGGTGGTTACACTGTTAGCCGCGTGGTTAGTAGCCGCGAAACAAAGTAGCCAGCGCAATGTGGGCTTCTGGCTCTTCTTGCTGAGCAACACGCTGTGGATCATCTGGGGAGCAAGCACGGGTGCGTACGCGCTGATTGTTCTTCAGATCGGGCTTGCCGCAATGAACATCCGCGGCGCAAGGAAAGTCGGGTCTACGACCGATAGCGCCTGACGGTTACGCCACTCACGCCGTGGGGTGGGTGTTAGGGGGTCGGAACACCGAGTGTGTCTGGCGCGGTCGTGGCGAGCAGCGAGTTTGCACTCAGCGTTCGTTCGTCCCAGGCGAGACGCAGCGACCAAACGGACAAATTTGCGCAATGCAACGCAAAACTTCGATAGTAGGAAGGACTCCCAACAGGCGCGAGACCGCTGCAGCGCGAGGTCAGGTCAAGGCTTCCGGATAGATCGCTGATCGATGTCATTTTCACAGGGTCCTGTAAGTTGTCGAAGAGTCGGCTTCAGCTCGCGAGTCTAAGCCGCGCCCGCAAAACGCGAAGTCGGAGCGGCGCGCTTCGTGATGTAGGTGATCATCTGTCAGATCGCTTCGACGCTGCGATGCAGTGAGGCTAACGTCGTTGACGCAACGCGACTCGCTGGAATACGGTCGCTGGTCAAAGCCGCCGGCGACACGTCATGTGTATAGATTTGCTGCTCGGCGTTCTTCAACCGCCAGGAGACCAGCATGCAGCATCTCAATGTTGCTCATCGCCCGGAAGATTTGCTGCGCGACAAATCAAAGTCCAACGATGAGAAGCGTCGCATGCTTAAGGAGTGGTCCGTTGCTCTGGTCGATCAGCTACGAGCCGTTAGTCACGACACGATAGGTCGCGACGTCGGCCCGGAGCCGGCCCAGCTGCTCAATCGGGTCCGAGCGTGTCAGCAGGCGTTGATCCATCGGGCGCACCCCACAAGTAGGGACGGTCGACGTCAGGATCTGCGCCAGCGATTTTGACGGCTTCGTCGCAAATGTTGCGCCTTAGCTCGGCGTGATTGCCACCGGAATGCAAGCACCCCTGACCCCAACTAGGACACGTCGTGAAGCAGGGCGGGAGGCAGTCCGAATAGCTCAGCCGCGCAGTCCCGCACGATTCGCCGCCGATTGCCCCGGCCTAAAGATGTTAGGAGTGGCGTTGGCGGGCGCGATACACTCAGCGACAGCCTGCTGCGAGGATCAAGGGGAGACCGTGACAAGGGAGAATCTCTCGGTTTTGCGCGTCGATAACCTCGCGATTGCCGTCGCGCAACTCTCTGCGGCGACGGGGCACTTCATTCATGTGAACCCGGCATTTGAGAAGCTTACCGGCTATTCGGCGCTGGAGCTTTTGCGCAAAACACCCGCGGACATCACGTTCGAGGCGGACCGGGGTGTCGAGGTCGCTGCGATAGCCGCCTTGTTGCGCGGTGAACGAGACGATTTCGAGTCGGTAAAGCGTTACGTACGCTCCGACGGACGCATCGTCTGGGTGCGCGTCCGCGCCGTACTGGTGCGCGACTCACAGGGGCGACCCGTGAGGACCGTCGCGGTTATCGAGGATATCGACGACCGCAAGCTCGCCGAGGAGCGGCTGCAATTGAGCGAGCGGCTGTATCGCGCAACCTTTGAGCAGGCCCCTGTTGGAATCGCACACCTGTCGCTGGAGGGTCGCTGGCTGCGCTTCAACGAGGCCGTGTGCCAGATCACCGGATACTCGCGTCGCGCCTTGGAGCAAATGACCTTCCTCGATATCACGCATCCAGACGATGTCGGTCGGGATTGGCGGCTGGCGCAGCAATTGAAAGCCGGTGAGATTGACTACTACGAGATGGAGAAGCGCTATGTCCGTGCGGCGGGCGATGTCGTGTGGGTCAATCTCACGGCGGGGCTGCTGCGCGACGAGCAGCAGCGACCAACGCAGTACATTTCCATCATCGAAGACATTTCATCCCGCAAGGAACGGGACGCGCTGCAAAATCGGGTCCGCCTCCAGCAGCGTGAACTGCAGAGCGTAGCGGATCACGCTCCGGCGATCCTCAACCGCTTCGATGCAGGCTTGCGCCACATTTTCGTCAACCGTGCGATTGAAGCCGTAACGGGTTGCCCACCGGCCGAGATCGTCGGCAAGACCCTGGCCGAACTCGATGTGAGCGAGTCCTTCCGAAACCTGTGGGAAAGTGCGCTGCGAGCGGTCTTTCAGACCGGCGAGCCCCAGCAATTCGAATTCACTTTCGACACGCCTCACGGCACCGGCCATTTTCTGACACGCCTGGTCGGCGAGCAGCATGATTCGCGCAGCATCGAGTCAGTAATTGGCGCCACGATCGACGTCACCGAACGGGTGCGCCTTGAACAGGCGCTGCGCACCTCCAATCGTGACAAGGATGTCTTTCTCGCGACCCTGGCACATGAACTACGTAATCCGCTGGCTGTCCTTCGCACCAGCCTAACTATGTTGCTCGCGCAAGCTGGACTCGATGAACAGACTCGTGCTTTGCACGCCATGATGAATCGCCAGGCGACGCAACTCGTTCGCTTAGTCGATGATCTGATGGATCTGAGTCAAAGCGCCGCGGGCAAGCTTTCCCTGAAACGCGAACGCGTGCGCGTGCAGGAATTGATCGAACGCGCGATCGAGGCGGCTGGGGCCGCCTTGTCAAAGGGCGAGCAAACCGTGACGGTGGCGCCAGAGATGGCACCTCTGTGGTTGGAAGTCGATCCGGCGCGCCTGGTCCAGGTGCTGAGCAACCTGCTCGACAACGCCGCGAAGTACTCCGGACCCGGCGGACAGATCACGATCCGCTCCGCGCGCGAATCGAACAGCGCGATCATCACGGTACAAGATACTGGCATCGGTATGAGCGTTGAGCAGATCAACCGAGCATTCGACCTGTTTGCCCAAGTGTCCACCGACGGCCGGCCGCGCAGCGGTCTGGGGCTGGGCCTGTCGCTGGTGCGGCGCCTCGTCGAGATGCATGGCGGCGTAGTAAGAGTCACCAGCGCGGGTCTGGGGCGGGGCTGTGAGTTTACCGTCGCGTTGCCGCTCGCTGTCGTCGGCCGTGACGAAGCCGATGCGGCGGCGGCTCAGCGGCGCTCAAGTTCCTGCAGCTCGTAGCGACTCGCATGCGATACGGCGGGCGGTGCGTCACGTGCCGCAGCACCGGCGGTGCGTCGTCGATCTCGCACTGCACCTGCAGCGTGCGGCGATCAGAACGAGTAGCCGAGACGCACCGACCAGGTGCGCGGCGGGTTCAGGAACGAGTAGCCAGAGATCGCCGACTGGGTGTACACCTCGTCGCCGCAGTTGTTGCAGTCGGCGATCAGCTTCCAGTTGTCGTTAGCACCGCCCGAGAGCGTCACGCTGGCGTTGACCAGGGTATAGGCCTCCTGCCGCGAACCGGCCACGTAGTCGCCCACGCCGTCGATGTTGTAAACGCCGTTGTTGATGTAGAAGCTGAGATTCGAGGCCGACGTCTCGGCATCGGTCTGGTGCACGACGTTGACGGCCGGCGTCAGCTTCCAGTTCTCGCCGATGCGGATGTCGTACGAGCCACCCGCCGCCAGCGTCATCTCGGGAGTGCGCACCGGATCGGCAATCTCGCCCTGGGCCGTGATAATGCCGGCCGCGCAGCGCGTGGCGAACACGCCGCCGCTGGCACGCAGGGCCAGGCAATCCGCCTGCTGGGCCAGTGTATTCGGCGCGACGTTCTTGTACTTCGGATCCTGGAAGCCGGCGCTCAGGTAGAGGTTCAGACCATCCATCGGGACCGCCTGCAGCTCGAGCTCGATGCCGCTGTTCTCGAAGTCCGCGTCGTTGCGGGTGATGAACTGCACGATGCCCACCGCGTCGACGAACGCCGACGGCGACTGGAACTGCTTGTCGATCAGGTGAAACAGTGTGAGGTTCGCGCGCAGTCGGCGATCCAGCCACTCGGTCTTCGCGCCCAGCTCATACGTCCAGGCCTTCTCGGGCTTGAAGGGAGTGAACAGCTGCGCGGTCGTGCCGCGCACGTTCCAGCCGCCCGAGCGGAAGCCGCGGGTCGCTGAGGCGAACAGCAGGATGTCGTCATTCGGTGCGAAATTCAGCGCGAAGCGCGGCGTCAGCAGCGCGGTATCGAGCGTCGTCGGGATGCCGAGGCGCTGCAGGTTGGCCGTCTCGAGGCGCAGGTCGGGGCGCTGCACGCCGGCGAC
>JAGRJB010000488.1 GCA_020442965.1 Pseudomonadales bacterium | reverse complement strand
GCAGCGCGATGCGGCGCATCACGTCAGATCCCAGGCCAGTCGTCACGAAAATCGGCGCCAGACCGGCGAATATGGTGGTCACGGTCATCAACTTCGGCCGCACGCGCATGGCAGCTCCCCGACTAACAGCTTCGCGGAGCTGCTCGAGGGTCGTCGGCTGCGATTCGCGCACCTGATTGTCGATGTAGAGCAGCATGACGATCGCAGTCTCCACCGCAATGCCGCCCAGCGCGATACACCCCACCGCGACAGCGACCGACAGGTTGTAGCCCGCGAGCCAGACGGCCCAGAGTCCGCCGATCAAGCCGAATGGCAACGACAACATGATGATCAGGGTGCGATCGAGCCGACCGAAGTGCAGCATCAACAAGAGAAATATCAGGCCGACGGCGGCCGGTATCGCAATCTTGAGTCGCGCGTTCGCCTCTTGCAGCTGTTCGTATTGCCCCGAAAACTCCACGGCATAACCAGGCGGCAGCGAGACTCGCTCCGCCACCGCCGCGCGCGCTTCGGCGACAAAGCCGCCCATGTCGCGACCTGCCATGTCGACGAATACCCAGCCCGTCAGGCGAGCGTTCTCGGAGCGAATCATCTGTGGACCTTCGGTGAACGCGATGCTCGCCAACTCGCCGAGTGGCACGTGTGCGCCGCCGGGCGTCGGTACCAAAATACCTTCGAGATCTTCGCTGGTCTCGCGAAAAGGTCGATCGTAGCGCGCGATGATGTCGTAGCGCTCGCGTCCCTCGACGCTCTCGCCCAGGCGCATGCCGCCGAGCGCCGTCTGCACGACAGCCTGGAAGGCGCCCATCTCGATATTGCGGCGGGCGAGTTCGGCGCGATCGGGCACGATATCCAGATACTTGCCACCTAACACGCGGTCGCCGAAGGCGGAACGCGTCCCCGGAACTGCGGCGATCACCGTCTCGATTTCGCGAGTCAGTCGGGCAATTTCCGCGAGATTGTCGCCGGTGACTTTCACGCCGATCGGCGTCCTGACACCGGTCGACACCATATCCGTACGGATCTTGATCGGATAGCCCCAGGCATTCACCAGGCCCGGCATGTGCAGTTTGGCGTCGAGTTCGGCGATGAGAGTCTCTGCGGTGAGACCTGCGCGCCACTGCGCCGGCGGCTTCAGCTTGATCCACGTCTCGATCATCGTGAGCGGCGCAGGATCGGTCGCCGTATCCGCGCGACCGGCCTTGCCGAACACCCGCTCGACCTCCGGCACCGTCATGATCAGCCGGTTGGTTTGACCGAGAATCTCGCGCATCTTGGTAGCCGACGCACCCGGCAAGGTCGTCGGCATGTATAACAACTCGCCCTCGTAGAGCGCCGGCATGAACTCGGAGCCGAGCCGCAGCAGCGGTATGATCACACTGACGGTCAGCACCACGGCGATCAGCACCGTGATCCACTTGAATCGCAACGCCAAAGCCAATACCGGTGTATACAGTCGCACGAAGAAACGATTGATCGGGTTTGCTTCTTCGCGTCGCATGCGACCGCGCAACAGATAGGTCATGAGCACCGGCACGAGCGTCACCGAAAGAATGGCGGCAAACGCCATCGCATAGGTTTTCGTAAACGCGAGCGGCGCGAACAGGCGGTAGCTTTCACCTGTTAGCGCGAACACCGGCAGAAACGACACGGTGATGATCAGCAGCGAAAAAAATAGACCCGGGCCGACTTCCTGCGCCGCGGCCAGCGTCACCTGCAAGCGCTGTCGGGGGTCGGGCTTGACGCCGAGTTCCGACAGCTTACGGCTCGCGTTCTCCACCATGACGATTGACGCATCCACCATGGCACCAATAGCGATCGCGATGCCGCCGAGTGACATGATGTTGGCCGTGACGCCTTG
>JAGRJB010000487.1 GCA_020442965.1 Pseudomonadales bacterium | reverse complement strand
CGAGCTTCGGCATGCCGCAGCATTTCTCCTTGCCAACGACTTTCACGGGTATACCGTTGTGCTCGAACACCACCGCCAGGTCTTCCGGCAACTGCGGCTCGTTGCGATGGCCATAACAAGTGACGAACAGGGCCACCTTGCCACGCGTCTCGTCGGTCGGGCGAACGGCCATTGCGCGGCCCGACGCGCGCTTGGCGCGATTGGTTCCGGTATCGGAGTAGTAGTTAGGAATGGGCGCCGTTACGTCGACGCCCAGCGTTACGTCGAGCAGCTTGCGACCGATACTCGAATGATTGACGGCGTTGACGATCTCGGCGACCACGGGAATACCGGCGATGTTGCCGACGCCGCGCGTGTTAGACAATAACTTGTCGCGAAAACGGTGCCCGCCCTGCTTCTCTTTGACCGCCTTCGCACGGAGCATCAAATGCGGGAAGTCGACGTTCCACGGATGTGGCGGCACGTACGGGCACTTGGTCATGAAGCACATGTCGCAGAGATAACAATGATCGACCACATCCCAGTACGCGGACTTCGCGACCCCGTCCACCTCGCCGGTGGATGACGCGTCTACCAGGTCGAACAGGGTCGGGAACGAGTTGCACAGGCTAAAACAGCGTCGGCAGCCATGACAGATGTCGAATACTCGCTCGAGTTCTTTGTCGAGCGCAGCTTCGTCATAAAACTCGGGGTTCTTCCAGTCGAGCGGATGCCTGGTTGGCGCCTCGAGACTGCCTTCTCGCCCGCCCATCGTCGGGCTACTCATCGCGCAACTCCCTAACTAGAGTGGATAGCCCTGGCCGGCACGGCGTGCCGGCCAGGCATCACGCCAAGGTACGCGCAAAGCGCGGCCTCTCGGCAGACCACGCCTTATAGCGTGTCGAGCGCCTTCTGGAAGCGATTGGCGTGCGAGCGCTCGGCCTTCGCCAGCGTCTCGAACCAATCGGCGATCTCGGAGAAGCCCTCTTCGCGGGCCGCCTTCGACATGCCCGGGTACATATCGGTGTACTCGTGCGTCTCACCCGCGATGGCGGCCTTCAGATTGTCTTTCGTCGGGCCGATCGGCAGACCGGTCGCCGGATCGCCGACGGCTTCGAGGTACTCCAGGTGGCCATGGGCATGGCCGGTTTCGCCTTCCGCCGTCGACCGGAAAACGGCCGACACATCGTTGAAGCCTTCGACGTCCGCTTTCGCTGCGAAATAGAGATAGCGACGATTCGCCTGCGATTCGCCAGCGAAGGCGTCCTTCAGGTTTTTTTCCGTTTTGCTGCCTTTTAGGTTCATTTGGGGTCTCCGATGAGGTGAAGCAGTGCGTTATTGCGAACGACTCTCAATTAGACTCGTTCTAAATCATTCAGGCAATGTAGCCCCGAAGAAGCGTTGAGTCAAACCGCGTTGACCCCCATGGTGCCAGCCGATTACCGTGCGCGAGTGAAACGCAAATCAACGCCAGTCGAATTTGAAAAATCCCTCGCGGAGCTCGAAACGCTGGTCGAGAAGCTCGAGCGGGGCGACATACCGCTCGAGGATGCGCTCAAGACTTTCGAACGTGGCATTGCACTGACGCGCGAATGCCAGAGCGCCATCAAGTCGGCTCAGCAGCGCGTCGAGATACTCGTCAATCGCAACGGTGAACAGCAGTTAGCGCCGTTCGAGTCGTCGGACGGAGCCGATAGCATTGATCCGGATATCGATCCAGACGAGGACGAATGACACGTCCACAACCGATTGCCCCGACCGACGTATACAACAGCATCGGAACCAAATATCGCGAGCGCATCGAACGCGTGCTGGCGGAGTGCCTCGCGCTCGAGGGTGGTAGCACCGAACGCCTCATCGAAGCGATGCGCTACAGCACGCTCGCTGGCGGCAAGCGCGTGCGACCCCTGCTCGTCTACGTGACCGGTGCGGCGCTCGGTGCGACACTCGAACGCCTCGATGCACCGGCGGCGGCAGTTGAACTGATCCATGTTTACAGCCTGGTTCACGACGACCTGCCAGCGATGGACAATGACGACTTGCGTCGCGGTCGTCCCACCTGTCATCGTGCCTTCGATGAAGCCACCGCCGTGCTGGTCGGCGACGCCTTGCAAGCGCTCGCATTCGAGGTGTTAGTCTGCGATTCACCGGCAGCAGCGCCACCCGTCGAACGTTTGAAAATGTTGCAGATACTGGCGCGCGCCATCGGTACTCGCGGCATGGCGGGCGGCCAGGCGATCGATCTGGCGGCGGTCGGCAAGAGCCTGACGGGTGCCGAACTGGAAAGCATGCACCGACTCAAGACCGGGGCCCTGATCCATGCCAGTGTGATGCTCGGAGTGGTTAGTGCCAGTGTCGCATCACCGAGCAACTTCCGGGCGCTGAGCGACTTCGGCTGGCATCTCGGACTCGCCTTTCAGATCCAGGACG
>JAGRJB010000486.1 GCA_020442965.1 Pseudomonadales bacterium | reverse complement strand
CGCCCCCGAGACATTTCTGATCGACGCGCAGGGCATCGTGCTGCACCGCCACGTCGGCGCGCTGACGCGCGAAGTCTGGGAGCGGGAGTTCCTGGCGCGGCTGCCGCGCAGCTCGTCATGATGCGTCTTCTGCAGTTGGTACTGTGCGCACTACTGTCAGGTGGTATCGCCGTGCCGGCCGGTGCGGTCGATATCACTGAAATCCCGGATGCGGCGTTGCAGGCCCGCTACCTTCGGCTGACGCACGAGCTGCGTTGTATGCAATGCCAGAATCAATCGATCGCCGATTCCCCTGTGGGGCTGGCAGGCGATCTGCGTCGCGAGGTGCGGGAATTGCTCGAGGCAGGCAAGTCCGACGAGGAGATTCGTCAGTACATGGTCGATCGTTACGGCGCATTCATACTGTTCAGGCCGCAGTTCAACTCACGTACCGCGTGGCTATGGCTCGCGCCTGTCGTTGCGCTATTGGTAGGCGGCTGGGTGGCGTTCCGCGTGATACGACAGCGTGCCGCCATGCTCGCAACAGACAACAGCGAGGTTGATGACGGGCCGCGGTTGCTATGACGACCGCGTTCGTACTCTTTGCGGCGCTGCTGGCGCTCATGATTCTGGCGTGGGTGACAGTCCCGCTGTTGGTGCGGCGGCGCGATGCCGCGGCGGCCACCACCTATAGCGCAATCATCGCTGCCGTTTTTTTGTTAGGTGGGAGCGGTGCGCTGTACGCGTCGCTCAGTAATTACGATTGGCAGCAAGCGGGCGCCAATAGCGATACGCCGGAGAGCATGGTTTCGCGGCTCGCGCGTCGGTTGCAACGCAACCCCGACGATCTGGACGGCTGGTTGCAACTGGGTCGCTCGTATGTCGTACTCGAGCAGTTTCCACTCGCCGTGCGCGCCTATGAGCGGGCCGACGAGCTCGCGGGCGGACGGAATGCCGAGGCGCTCGCCGGACTGGCTGAATCTCTGGCGATGCGCGACCCAAACCAGCTCGATGGTCGAGCAGGCGAGCTGTTCGAACGAGTCCTGGTGCTCGACCCAAACGCGGGCAAGGCACTGTTCTTTACGGGCGCTGCCGCCATGCGTCGCGGCGACTGGACATTGGCGCGTGAGCGCTTCGCGAAATTGTTGGCATTGAACCCGCCTGAGAACATCCGGCCGATTCTCGAGCAGCAGATCAAGGCGCTGGATGAGCGCCTGCGCCCTGCTGGAGCCGAGGCCTCGCCCGCGGGCGCAGAGGCGGCCAAGTCGGACGCGACGATTCGCGTTCGAGTAATGCTGGCAAAGCAAATCGGGTCGAAATCCTGGGGTGATGCGCCGCTATTCGTGTTCGTCCGCGAGCCTGGGCGGCCAGGGCCGCCGCTCGCGGTACGCCGCCTTGCGAGCCAGTTTCCGGTTGAGATCACGTTGTCGGCGGCCGATGCCATGCTGGCGAGTCGCACGTTCTCGAATGGGCAAACGGTGGAAGTCACCGCGCGAATTTCGCGTGGCGGCAACCCGACTGCGACATCTGGGGATCCATATGGGATGCTGTCATACCGAGTCGGAAAAGATGGTTTGATGGAACTGGTTATCGATCATCTGACGCCCTGACGTGCGCGCCATTCATCGGTTGCAATTCGAAACACGGCCATCGGCATGGTCGATCTATCCGCAACTCGTACGCTGGGGTAAGCCCGCCATTTTGGCAGCCGGCGAAGACGTACCGCATATCGAAGCGCTATTGCCCAAGGTGCATGTGTCGCTCGC
>JAGRJB010000485.1 GCA_020442965.1 Pseudomonadales bacterium | reverse complement strand
CTGGTGTTCACGCAGGACGGCCGCGTCGCCAAGCAATTGATCGGCGAGAACTCTGCGGTCGAGAAAGAGTATCTGGTGCGCGTCGAGGGGTCGCTTTCGGCCAGCGGTCTGCAGCGGTTGCGACACGGACTGACACTCGATGGCGTCAAGCTCAGGCCGGCGCAAGTCTCATGGCAAAACACGAATCAGTTGCGCTTCGTGCTGCGCCAGGGTCGCAAACGCCAGATCCGGCGTATGTGCGAGATGGTCGGCCTGGTCGTGACCGGCTTGAAGCGCGTTCGCAGCGGCAATGTCCCTCTGGGAGGGCTGCCGGTCGGTCAGTGGCGCTACCTAGGCGCAGACGAAGACTTCTGAACTTGGCAGCATTCATCGTGCGCCCGCAGGCGACCCGCTCGTGCGAGAATGGGAAGTCAGTTCCAACTTGCGAGTGCCGCATGTCCAAGATTTCACGACGCACCGCCCTGCGATCCACTGTCACTGGCGCGCTCGGCGTGGCAGGCCTTGGACTGTTGTCAAACGATACGCACGCCGCGACCGCAACGCCGGGAGCACTGCCCGACTTCAACGACCCACTACAAGCCATGCGCGCGCAAGTGAAGATGGTGGGCAGCATCGGCACCGAACCTGTCTTCACATTCTATCGACTCAACATCTACGCCGATCCCGGTACGGGCAATTTCGTGCCGTTCTTCACGATGAACAACGTGCTGGTGGACTACTGGCAAGCGCTCGAGGACAACCAACACGAGATGCGCAAGTACGAGGTCGGCTTCTACACCAGGATCGACAGCCAGGAGCCGCTCGAATACTTCGACAATCCGCTCACCGGCAAGCGCGTCAACGTGCATCATTTTCGTCTCGGACCGGTACCACGGATGTACACGGTCGACGGCGTGATCGCGATGGGCTACAACCCGAATCCATTACCGATCGAAGTCATTGGCGATCGCGTGTTCTTGGCGACGCAATCGATCGAGAATACACCGGATCGGGTGCACCCCGGCGAGACTAACTACGTCAATTCCTTCAGCACCTACTCGGCGCGCCTCGCCGACATCACCGACCCGAACGTGACGTCGGCACCCAACCACGCCCAACTGCAGAACAAGAACAAATGGGCGCCGTGGTTCGAGATGGGCGACCGACCGGGCGGCACGGTTGCACGCGGCTTTGGCACCAAGATCAGGAGCCTCGACGCGCTGCCGCCAGTGGTGCTGGCGGGTGTGAAGCGCTTTGTGCCCGAGATTCTCGACACCCAGAACTGGACTGATTTCAAGTTCGAGGATTCGGAATACCTGCGCGAACAGGCCGAGAAAGCGCCCGCCAAGAGCTAGCGAGCGGGGGTCCATCTCTCATACGGCGCGCTCAGTCGCGCCTGATGACCTCGCCGCCTTTCATGACGAACTTCACATCCTTGAGCACCTTGACGTCAACCAATGGGTCGGCATCGACGGCAATGATGTCGGCAGCCATGCCGGGGCGGAGCGCGCCAACCTGATCCTTCAAGCCTAACAAGTCAGCCGCACTGACGGTCGCTGCTACGATGGCGGTCGCGGGTGTCATGCCATGTTCCACCATGAGCTCAAATTCATCGGCGTTGCGGCCATGCTTCGAGACGCCCGCGTCAGTGCCGAATGCTATTTTTACACC
>JAGRJB010000484.1 GCA_020442965.1 Pseudomonadales bacterium | reverse complement strand
CAGGGAATTATGCGTTTGGCAAGAATGGCCGCAGCTCCTCGGTCGGAATGAGTTCCTCGAGTAGCGCCTTGCCGCTGATGGCTGCGGCCGCGCCGACGCCTGCGAGTGCATGGAGATCCGCCGCGCTGCGCACACCACCCGACGCTTGCCATGCGATCGACGGTACACGACTAACTAGCTCTGCGTACAGTTCAATCGCTGGCCCCGCCAATGCACCGTCGCGCTCGACGTCGGTGCACAAGACATGCCGCAGGTCGCAGGCCAGGAATGGCTCTAATACATCGTAGAGCGACAATGTGCTGCTCTCGGTCCAGCCGTGCGTCAGTACAATGGGTTGCCCCGATTCGTCGCGCCGTACATCGAGCGCCAGGCCGATCGCCTCTGAGCCGAAGCGCTTGAGCCAGCCTGCGACTGTCTGAGGAACTAGCACTGCTGCACTGCCGATGATCACGCGATCGACGCCGTGACGGAGCAGATCATCGATCACTTCGATCGAGCGCACGCCGCCGCCGACCTGCAAGTTGAGCGCGTGCTGCGAGGCGAGGCGCGTAATGACCTTACGATTGGCCAGGACGCCGTCGCGCGCCCCGTCGAGATCGACGATGTGCAACCAGCTGGCGCCGAGATTGCGATACCGCAGCATCAGTTCGTGTGGCTCGAGGTCGTAGCGTGTCTCTGCATCAAAGTCCCCTTTGAGCAGTCGCACGCAACGGCCGCCGCGCAGATCGATCGACGGAATCAGTAACATGGTTCAGACCTCGAGAAAATTGGCCAGGATGCGCGCGCCAATTTGACCGGATCGCTCCGGATGGAACTGTGTACCCCAGAAATTGTTGCGGCGCACCGCGGCGGCGAGCGGCACGCCATACTCGGTCGTCGCGAGCGTGTGCTCGTTGGGCGCCGCCGCGTAGCTGTGCACAAAATACACGTATTCGCCGCTGGTGACACCTTTCAACAACGGGTCGGCGCGCGCAACCGCAAGCTGATTCCAGCCCATATGCGGCACCGGCAGGTGGTTAGCCGGAGCGATCCGGCCAACGATGCCTGGTAGCACACCAAGGCATTGCTCGTCGCCTTCAGCCGATCGCTCGAACAGCAATTGCATGCCAAGACAAATACCGAGCACCGGTTGGCGCAATTCCACGATCAAGTCGACCAACGCTGCTTTTCGTAAACGCTCCATGGCCGCGGCCGCCGAGCCTACGCCAGGCAACAATACGTGTCTCGCTTGCTGGATCTGCCAGGCTCGATCCGTCACGACGGCCTGCCGCCCCAAGCGGTGCAACGCGATCTGTAGTGACGCGAGGTTGGCGCCACCGCTATCCACGATTGCGATCTCGTCGGGCACTACAGCGAGCCCTTCGTCGTCGGCAGTTCGGTTCCGCTGCGACTGCATGCCTGCCGGAGCGCGCGACCAACGCTCTTGAACGAAGCCTCAATCATGTGATGGGCATTGTCGCCGCGCACGCTGATATGAATTGCGGCGCCGAGACTGTCAGCGAGCGATCGGTAGAAGTGGGGAACGAGTTCAGTCGGCAGACCGCCGACCGATTCGCGTGTGAACCGACCCTCGAACAGGGCGTAGGCGCGACCTGACAAGTCGATTGCAACCTGCGCCTCGGCTTCGTCCATCGCCAGCAAAAAGCCGTACCGCGCAATGCCGAGCTTGGCGCCAAGTGCGCGTCGCAGCGCATCGCCCAGCGCCAGCGCACAGTCCTCGACGGTGTGGTGTTCATCGATTTCAAGATCACCCTCGCAACGCAGTTCGAGCGAGAACCCGCCGTGCTTTGCCAACTGTTCGAGCATGTGGTCGAAGAAGCCGATACCGGTCGAGATGGCGATTGGTGCAACGGCATCGAGATTGACGCTGCCGATGATCCGCGTTTCCTTCGTCGCACGTTCGATCAAAGTCGTGCGCGCCGTTAGGTTCTGAACCAATGCGGGCCAGGCGTTCAGGTCGCCGTCTCGAGGCGTGAATTCGCAGACGCGCGCACCAAGCGCACGGGCCGCGTCGAGAAACGGGCCGTCGGGCGCAATCACCGCAGCAGCTTGCGGCACACAGTCACAGTCGATTAGGTAGTTAGCGATGATCGTCTCAACGTGCGCGACGGACGCTCCCGGCAGACTCGAGACGCGCAAACCCTGCGAGCTGCACAGCTGCGCCGCCACCACGGGGTCGCTGGCATCGATCAGAGCCAGTTCAACGCCGCGTTGCTGTAGCTCCGTCAATGCAGGTATGACGTTGGCGACCAAACGCAGACTAGCCAACCGATGCGTGCTAGCGGGGGCGTCAGTGCTTAGTACCGCGCCGTGCGCAGCGATAACCGCCAATTTGATGGGTTGACTCATTGTTCGTTCATTTCTCTGAGGCTCGCCGCGACGCGATCATTCTGCTGTGGCGAGCCGAGCGATATCCTGAGCGCACGCTCGAGGCCCGGCATGTAACGTACATCGCGTACGATCAAGCCGGCGCGTTGAATGAGTGCGAACGCCGAGCCGGGATCGGCAAATTCGACTAACAGGAAATTGGCGTCGCTATGCCAGACCTTGGTCACACCGGGACAACCCGCGATCTGCTGCGTGACTCGCGCACGTTCCGTCACGAGAGCCCTGACACGACTCTGCGTAACCGCGAGGGCGGCGGAGCCGAGTGCACCTGCGGCGGTTTCGATAGTCGCCTGCGTGATCGCGTAGGGCGGAATGATCTTTTGCAACAATTGAATGATCGCCGGTGTCGCGAGCACCGCCCCAACGCGCGCACCGGCCAGGCCGTGTGCCTTGGAAAGCGTGCGCAGAATGACCAAGTGCGGGTAGCGTTCCAACAGCCGTGCGTGGCTGGCGTGTGCGGTGAATTCGACGTACGCTTCATCCAGAACTACCAGGCTGCGTTCCGCGCACATCGCAAGCACCCGATCGATGTCCGCATCGGCCAGTCGATTGCCGGTCGGGTTATTCGGCGAGCACAGATATATCATCTTGACCGAGCGATCGAGTGCGCGCTCGATCGCGTCGACGTCTAACTGGAATCCGGTCGCCCGCATCAGCGGCACACTGATGACGCGCGCTCCCTGGATGCGCGCGGCTACCGCATACATGCCAAATGTGGGTGGACAGACAATTACCGCATCGTGCCCGGCCACGCAGAATGCGCGCGTCAACAAGTCGATGCCTTCATCGCTGCCACGAGCCACCAACACTTGCGAGGCAGGCACGCCGTAAAGGGTCGCCAGGCCCGCTATCAATGCGGCCGGCTGCGGCTCGGGGTAGCGGTTCAGTCCTGCTATCGACGCATCATTCAAAGCGCGCCATGGCAGTTCGTTGGCGTGCAAACGCTCGAGACTGGGGTCCCAGCGCGCATGCTGATAGGGTTGCAATGCGACGATCTCCGCCCGTGCGAGTTTCAGCACATCGATCATGCGGCACCCAGCGCTGCGAGACGCAGATCCACCGCGCTCGCGTGCGCGTCCAGACCTTCGAGTCGCGCGAGCGTCGCGGCCGTCGGGCCAAGACTCCTCAGGCCGTCTGGCGTCAGTTCCTGCACCGTGATGCGCTTCTGGAACTCATCGAGTGATACACCGCTGTGAGCGCGGGCATAGCCGAAGGTAGGTAGCACGTGATTGGTTCCAGAGCAGTAGTCGCCCAGCGGCTCCGGTGACCAGGTGCCGAGGAAAACCGAGCCGGCATTGCGCACCGCTGCCAGCAACTCGCGTGGCCGCACCGTTGCCAGTATGAGGTGCTCGGGAGCATAGTCGTTGCTGATCGACAATGCAGTGGCCAGGTTCGGCACTACGAGACAGCGACTATTGGCGATCGACTGCCGCAGAATCTGTTGGCGCGACAAAGTCGTTATCTGCCGTGCGATCGCCATTGCGACCTGGCGAGCGAGCTCGCCGGAAGTGGTCAGGAGAATGGCCTGTGACAGCGGATCGTGCTCCGCCTGCGCGAGCAGATCCGCCGCGACAAATTCCGCCCGCGCCGTTTCATCCGCGATCACGAGCACTTCGGAGGGACCGGCGGGCATGTCGATTGCCGCGCCGGCAGGGTCGCTCGCAACCAGTTGTTTTGCCGCCGTCACCCACGCGTTTCCAGGGCCGAGAATCTTATCTACCTTTGCGACCGATTCCGTGCCATAGGCCAGTGCGGCGATTGCTTGCGCGCCACCCACCTTGAGTACGGTGTCGATCCCGCAGAGCTCGGCCGCGACCAGCACGGCGGAATTGATATCGCCGTCGCGACCTGGCGGACTGGCGATGATCCGCCGTGTCACACCCGCGAGTCGCGCGGGCACCGCAAGCATGATGACAGCCGAGGGTAGCGGGGCGGAACCTGCTGGCACATAGAGCCCCACCGCATCGATAGGCCGCGTGATGCGCTCGCAAATGACACCGGGCTCGGTCTCGAGGCTGAGCGGCGCAAGCTGCTGGGCGGCGTGAAACCGGCTGACATTTGCGATAGCCCGCTCGAGTGCGGTGTGCTGCTCCTTTCCTAACGACT
>JAGRJB010000483.1 GCA_020442965.1 Pseudomonadales bacterium | reverse complement strand
CGGATACACCAACGCCGGCAAGTCCACCTTGTTTCGCCGCCTGACGGGCGCAGATGCTTACGTGGCCGATCAATTGTTCGCTACGCTCGATCCGACGGTCCGCCGGCTGATGTTGCCCGGCGGCACGACAGTCGTCGCGGCGGATACGGTGGGGTTCATTCGCGACCTGCCGCACGATCTCGTGGCGGCATTCAAGTCCACGCTTACCGAAGCGCGCGAGGCCACTTTGCTGGTGCACGTGGTCGATGCCAGCGATCCGCGTCGCGACGAGCGCATCGACGATGTCAACCGCGTGCTGGCCGAGATTGGCGCCGATGAGTTGCCGCAAATCATGGTTTTCAACAAGATCGATCGGCTGGGTTTGCCGCCGCGTATCGATCGCGACGAGACTGGTCGCATCACCCACGTATGGCTGTCGGCGGCTGAATCGATCGGCATGGACCTGCTGGCAGACGCGCTCGCCGAGCGCCTGGCACGGGTTGCTAAACGGGCGACCGTCAGGATCGCCGTGAACGGTGGTGCCCTGCGGTCGCGATTGTACAGTTCGAATCTGGTGCGCGCGGAACGCGCGGCCGATTCCGGTGCCTATGAGCTCGACCTGGAGCTCTCCGACCACGAATTGCTGAAACTTGCGCGCGAGCCGGGTGTCGAAATCATCGCAGTCGATTCCGACGGCAAAACTTGTGTGCTACCGAAGCGATACCTACAATCGCAGGAACACGCGCTGGTTCTTGCCGAACCCTTGCCGGTGGAACGATAACACAGCGCCGGTTTCAGGTCGGCACACCTTCACACTACCAAAAGAATCGAAACACTAATGGCCTGGAATCAACCTGGCGGACAAAATCAGAACCCTTGGGGCAAACGACCCAGTTCAGGTAACGACTTCGACAAAGCGTTCAAAGACTGGCAGCGACGTTTCGAATCCATGTTTGGTGGCCGCAAAGGCGGCGATGGCGGTGCGCGCACGCCCGGTGGCGGTAGTATCCCGTTTGGCTACCTCGCGGTCCTGGCCGTCGCGCTGTGGGGCTTGAGCGGCTTCTATCAGGTTGACGCGCCGGAAATCGGCGTCATTCAGCGCTTTGGCAAGTACATCGCGAATCAACCCCCAGGCTGGGGATGGCATCTGCCGTGGCCGATCGAACGAGTGACAAAGGTGAACGTATCCAGCGTCAACAGCAGCGAATACAAATCGCGCGTATTGACCGCGGACGTCAACCTGGTGGAGATGCAGTTTGCCGTTCAGTACCAGTTGGTCAACCCGGAGAAATATCTCTTTGGCGTTCGCAATCCCGAGGACACGTTGCGCGAAGTCAGCGAAAGTGCGATTCGCGAAGTGGTTGGGCGCAGCGATTTGCAACCGATCCTGGTGTCCAATCGTCAGCAGATCACCGAGCGTTCACGCGAGTTGATTCAGCGCACGATGGATCAGTACGGCACCGGAATCAAGGTGACTTCGGTGAACCTTACCGACGTGCAGGTCCCTGAACCCGTCGCGCCATCGCAGCGTGACGCTAACAAAGCGATTGCCGACAAAGAACGCATGACGAAAGAGGCAGAGGCGTACGCGGCGGGAATCCTGCCTGCGGCGGAGGGCGCCGCTTTGCGCCAGATTCAGGAGGCCGAGGCCTATAAGGCGCAGGTCGAAGATCTGGCGATCGGCGAGTCGGGGCGTTTCACGGCGATTGCGCAGCAGTATGCGCGGGCACCTGCGGTGACGCGTGAGCGCATGTACCTCGAAACCGTGGAGGGCGTTCTAAGTCGATCGCGCAAGGTGATTGTCGATCAGCCGCGCGGCAGCGGCTCGAACAACGTGATGCTGTTGCCGCTCGATCGGCTGATGGAGCGTAGTGCGCGTGCACCCGATGACGACGGCACGAGCGCCCGCCCGGACCCCGGGCCTTCGACACCGGAGCCGGATCCGCGCCAACGAGGGCAGCGCTAATGTCGAAGCATGCTGGCACAGTATTGTTGATCCTTGCGGCGGTCCTCGTCGTGCTCTTCAGTTCCACCTTCATCGTCAAGCAGACCGAAGTTGCGGTACGTACCCAGTTCGGTGAGATCAAGGACTCC
>JAGRJB010000482.1 GCA_020442965.1 Pseudomonadales bacterium | reverse complement strand
GGCGCTCGGGATCGGCGCGAGCGGCTGGGGCAGCGGGGCAAGCAAAGCGTCTGTCAGCGACTCGTTGAATTGCTCCGGGGCCGCGTTCATCGGAACATGACCGCCATCGTCGATGACGTGCAAACGTGCGTTCGGCAGCCGCGCTGCCAGCAGCAATCCAGTCCGCAGCGGCGCGATCGGATCATCCCGACCCCAAATCAACGTGACCGGCAGGCGGGTCTCGCGAATCGCCGTTGTAAAGTTCTCCTGGGCGAGAGTGATCGCCGCATCAATCTGTGTGCGCTCACCCAGCAGCGAGTTGCGAATATCTGGATTTGCCGCGAGCCAGGCGCTGAAATCGAAACCCCGCTCGAGTTTGCGCTGCAGGTGCAGTCCCAGACCATTGAGACCGCTCTTTAAGGCCGAACCCAACCCGCTCGCTCCGCGGGTGTCTAGCCGGGCAAGGTAGCGTACGTATACAGCTTGCTGCAAGATGCCGGCGACATCGACTAACACCAGCCGGTCGACGCTCTGCGGATACGCCCATGCAAAGTACAGACTGAGCGCGCCACCCAATGAATGACCCACCACGTGCGCTTTTTCAACCTGCAGATGCTGCAGAACTTCATTCAGTGTTGCGGCCAGATCGACGAAGGAATAGGCATCTGCGGGCGCCTGCGATGCGCCGAAGCCAGGCAGATCGATGGCGATGACTCGAAACCGCTGGGCTACCAACTGCGGCACGACGTTGCGCCAGTCGCGGTGCGCGTTGTTGCCGAGGCCGTGTACCAGTAACACCGCATCGCCACCCGACTGGCCGCCCTGGCCCACCCATAGTGCGCGGTCGTTAGCCAGAATCACGCAGTCGTAATGCAATTCCGCGAGCCGCGCCCCTTCGCCGGCTGGAATTGCGGCAGACGGCAACCGATCGCTGCAACGAGACGCTTGCGTGCCAGCGACGGCGCCGGTAGCAGCCACCAGGAGCAGGGCCGTCATCAGGGCGCTGGCGGCGAGCGGGCTCTTTGCGAGTAGCTTCATAGGTGCGGTTTTGGCGGTCATGTCCAGCCAGGGAGCCAGACGGATTTGGTGTAGCGGGGCCCGAGGCGCAAAATAGAATCACGAAACCGGCAAAGTATCCAGCTGACCAGGACGAGAATCGCGTGCAGAGTGTGCTGGCGCATTGCGAAGCGCAATCGGATGAAGGGCCTGCCGCAGCGCACAGGCCGGGGCTCGCCGCGGCGGTTATCGCGACCGCAAAACTCCGCGTACAATTCCGACTACCAACTATCGTTTTACTGACAAGGTCCTAGGGGAAATGCGCCCAATCTGGCTCACAGTTCTATTGCTATCACTCAGCAACATATTCATGACTTTCGCATGGTATGCACATCTCAAGGAATTAGGCCAGAAGCCGTGGGTCGTTGCCGCCTTGGTCAGTTGGGGGATCGCATTTTTCGAATACATGTTCCAGGTTCCGGGCAATCGCATCGGTTACACGGTGCTCTCTGTCGCTCAGCTGAAGATCCTGCAAGAAGCGATTACACTCACTGTGTTCGTACCGTTCGCGCTGCTTTACCTAAAGGAGCCGCTCAAGTTGGACTATC
>JAGRJB010000481.1 GCA_020442965.1 Pseudomonadales bacterium | reverse complement strand
GATCCAGAGCATCTCCAAGGTCTTTGTGTTGACGCTGGCACTGGGCCGGTTGGGTGATGCGTTGTGGCAGCGGGTCGGGCGCGAGCCGTCAGGCACCGCTTTCAACTCGATCGTGCAGCTTGAGCACGAACGCGGCATCCCACGCAATCCATTTATCAACGCGGGGGCAATCGTTGCGAGCGACGTGGTGTTGGCTGGCAACCAGCCGCGCGAAGCGATCGGTGAGATACTTCGCTTTGCGCAATTCGTAGCAGACGACGATGCAATCCGCATCGACCCTGAGGTCGCACGGTCAGAGGCCGCGACAGGCTTTCGGAATCGTGCCTTGGCTAACTACATCAGCGCCTTCGGCAATCTCGACCGTCCGGTCGAACACGTACTTGGTGTCTATTTTCATCAGTGCGCGATTGCGATGAGTTGTCGGCAGTTGGCGCGCTCTGGTCTATTTCTCGCTTGTGGCGGCAGGCTACCCACTAGTGGTCAAAGCGTGATCTCGAGCCGACGTGCACGACGTATCAACGCCCTGATGCTGACTTGCGGACACTACGACGGCTCAGGAGACTTCGCCTTTCGGGTGGGTTTGCCGGGCAAGAGTGGCGTTGGCGGCGGGATACTGGCGATCGCTCCCGGCAAGGCCTCGATCGCGGTCTGGTCTCCTGGCCTCAACGCGAACGGCAACTCCCTGCTGGGAGCGCTCGCGCTCGAGCGCATCGCACAACGTGCGGGCTGGAGCGTATTCGGGCCGTAAAGACGGCGGACCGGTCAAACGGCGTGCGGCTGACGCGCAGCATCGACGTCGCTTGGCTGCTTGAAGCCCTTTGCGACGATGTACACCTCACGAGACCGGGGCCGCGATGCATCCGGCTTGCGGATCGACACTTTCTCGAACGACGCGCGCAGTGCCTTCAGATAGTCATCTGAGCCCGCTCCCTGGAACATCTTGGCGACGAAATCGCCTCGCGGCTTGAGCGCACGCTGAATCGTCTCGAGCGCAAGCTCCAGGAAGTACATCGACGAGGCTTGATCAGCAGAATCGATGCCGGTGATGTTCGGAGCGATATCCGAAACGACCAAATCGAACTTGTTACTACCGAGCCATTCAAATATCTTTTCGACAACGACGTCGGTCGTGAAGTCCCCCTGAACGAAATCGACGTTCTTGAGCGGATCCATCGGCAAGATATCCGTCGCCAGAACCCTGCCCTTCGTGCCGACCAGCTTGCCGGCGACTTGCGACCAGCCGCCCGGCGCAGATCCCAGGTCCAGAACGCGCATCCCGGGGCGAATCAGGCGGTCCTTTTCATTGAGCTCGATCAGCTTGTAGGCGGAACGCGAACGATAACCATCCTTCTGCGCCCGTTTGACGAAAGGATCGTTGACGTGTTCATGCAGCCAGCGGCTGCTACTTTTGGTTCGAGCCATAGTCTTTCGGAACTGGCCGCCACGAGCGGCGTCGGAGTTTCGGCGCTACAATTGCCACGGTATCTTTCCCTCTGCCGGGGACACCGGCCAGGATATCCGCCGTGATTCGCATCACTGAACTCTCGCTGCCGCTCGATTGCCCGGACGATGCCTTGCGAAAGGCGATCGTACAACGCCTGCAGATTCGTGATGCGGAGTTGCTGGATTTCTCGATCTTCAAACGCAGCCACGATGCGCGTCGCAAGAGTAGCAGCATCACGTTCGTCTATATAGTGGACGTCACGACGCAAGACGATGCCGCAATCCTGAAGAAGCGACAGCACGATCGTCGGATCAGCTTAGCGCCAGACACGGCGTACTACCCAGTCGCACAGGCGCCGACGAATCTCGCAACGCGACCGCTCGTAGTCGGATTCGGGCCCGGCGGGCTGTTCGCGGCGCTCCTGTTGGCACAGATGGGCTTCAAACCGATCGTACTGGAGCGCGGTCGCGATGTTCGTCGTCGCACGCAGGACACCTGGGCTCTGTGGCGCAAGAACATCCTGACACCCGAATCCAACGTCCAATTCGGCGAAGGTGGGGCGGGCCTGTTCTCCGACGGCAAACTCTATAGTCAAATCAAGGACCCGAAGTTCTACGGACGCAAGGTCATGCGTGAATTCGTCCGGGTCGGAGCGCCGGCCGAGATCTTGTATGTCAACAAGCCGCACATCGGTACCTTTCGCCTAACTAGCGTGGTTGCCGCGATGCGCCACGAGATCATTGCGCTTGGCGGCGAGGTCCGCTTCGAGAGCAAAGTCACGGATCTGCTGATTGACGGGGGACAAGTGCAAGGCGTGCAACTGGCAAGCGGCGACGTGCTACACAGTCGGCACGTTGTGCTCGCACTGGGCCACAGTTCGCGCGACACTTTGCGCATGCTGTGGCAGCGTGGCATATTCCTGGAGCCGAAGCCCTTCTCGATCGGGTTTCGCATCGAGCATCCGCAGTCCCTGATCGACCGCGCGCGCCTCGGGCGGTTCGCCGGTCATCCAGCACTCGGCGCCGCCGACTACAAGCTCGTACATCACGCTAACAACGGTCGGACCGTTTACAGCTTCTGTATGTGCCCGGGTGGCACGGTGGTCGCCGCGACGTCCGAACCACAGCGTGTCGTAACGAACGGCATGAGCCAGTACTCGCGCAAGGAACGCAACGCGAATGCGGGTATTGTGGTCGGCATCGCCCCGGAACAGGACTATCCGGGTGGCCCACTCGCGGGTATCGAACTGCAGGAGCGGCTCGAGTCGCAGGCCTTTTTGTTGGGTGGTTCAGACTACTGTGCGCCCGGCCAGCTCGTGGGCGACTTCGTGCGCGGCGTCGCATCGACGCAGCTCGGTGAAGTCGCGCCTTCCTACCAACCCGGCGTTTGTCTTGGCAATCTCGCGAATGCTCTCCCCGGCTATGCTGTCGATGCGATCCGCGAAGCGCTCCCCGCCTTTGGCAGACAGATTCGCGGCTTCGATCGTGACGACGCAGTGCTGACAGGGGTTGAAACACGCACGTCATCGCCAGTGCGTATCACGCGCAACCCTGAGTCGCTCGAGAGCCTCAATGTACGCGGTGTATATCCGTGCGGAGAAGGCGCCGGCTATGCTGGCGGGATTCTTTCGGCCGCAGTTGATGGCATTAGAGTAGCAGAAGCCGTCGCGCGCAATCTGGCATGAAAATCGGCGATCTCAAGAAACTTCATCAGAAGAAGTATCGGGAGTCACTCGGCCATTTCCTGGTGGAAGGCGAGCATCTGATACTCGAGCTACAGAAGGCAGCCGAGACGAACGCGGCTCTGCGTGAATCCGAGTTGTACGTGACCAAGGACCGCACGGACTTGCATGGGCTGTTCACCACACATGTCGTCAGCGATCACCAAATGGCGCAAATCGCTGCAACCAAGACGCCGCAGGGAATCGTTGCGGTCGTGCCATTCTTACCGGCGCCACCACCGGCACCCGGCGAGCGTGCTATCTACCTAAACGAAATTCAGGATCCCGGCAATCTCGGCACGATTCTGCGCACTCTCGCCTGGTTTGGCGGCTTTCGCTGCCTCCTGAGCCCAGACAGCGTTGATCCATACAATTCGAAGGCGGTTCGCGCCAGCATGGGTGCGATTTTCAACGTGCCGATCGAATCGGACGTGCCGCTCGACTCCTTGTCCGCCCGCTACGCGCGCATGGCCTGCCTCGACATGGTCGGCGACAATCTCGCCGCCCCCGAGTTCGGACAGTTCGATTGCTATGTGTTCGGCAGCGAATCGCGCGGCTTGCCGCGCGCGCAGTTGGACGCAATGAAGGCGCGACCGTACAGCATCGACGGCCACCATTCGATCGAGTCGCTGAATCTCGCCGCCGCCGTAAACATC
>JAGRJB010000480.1 GCA_020442965.1 Pseudomonadales bacterium | reverse complement strand
AGGCAGCGGGTTTTGATCCCGCCATTCGGAGGTTCGAATCCTTCCACCCCAGCCACTCGATGTTAGTCGTTATATTTGGTCGATCGCAGGCGGGGAGGTAGCGAGTTGGTAGATTCGGACACACCAGCATTGTTTGCCGGCAACGCCAATCCGATGCTCGCGCAGGATATCGCTCGCCATCTGATGACGCCGCTGGGTCGCGCCATGGTCGGGCGTTTTTCCGACGGCGAGGTGAATGTCGAGATCATGGAGAACGTGCGCGGCCGCGATGTATTCATCGTGCAATCGACGTGCCCGCCCGCCAACGATCACCTGATGGAGCTGCTGGTGATGGTCGATGCCTGTCGGCGCGCATCGGCTGCACGCATCACGGCGGTGGTCCCGTATTTTGGTTACTCGCGTCAGGATCGCCGGCCACGTGCGACCCGCACCGCCATCACCGCCAAGCTCGTGGCGAACATGTTGCAGAGCGCGGGCGTCGATCGCTTGCTCACGATCGATCTGCACGCCGATCAGATCCAGGGCTTCTTCGATATTCCGGTCGACAATGTCTACGCCTCGCCCGTGTTGTTAGGCGATGCCTGGCGGCAGCGGCAGGAAAGAATGATCGTCGTCTCACCGGACGTCGGCGGCGTGGTACGCGCGCGGGCGCTGGCGCGCCGGCTCGACGACGCGGACTTGGCGATCATCGACAAGCGCCGGCCGCGCCCGAATGAATCGAAGGTGATGAATATCATCGGCGACGTGGTCGGCAAGAATTGCGTGTTGGTGGACGACATGGTTGATACTGCCGGCACACTGTGCGCGGCGGCGCAGGCATTGAAAGATGAGGGCGCAACGCGAGTCGTGGCTTATATTACGCATGCCGTACTGTCGGGCAACGCCATCGAGAAGATCAGCAAGTCGAGACTCGATGAGCTGGTCGTGACTGACACCATTCCGTTGTCGGCTACCGCGCGCGAGTGTGGCCGGATCCGGCAGTTGTCGGTGGCGGCGCTGCTGGCCGAGACGATCCGTCGGATACGCGACGAGGAGTCCGTCAGCAGTCTGTACGTGGATTGAAGTTTTCGGGTGATACGCGTTGGTCGCGACGCGTATTTTGTTAGCTACTAATTGGAGTCATTACAATGCGAATCACTTTCGAGCTCGACGCCGAGTACCGCGAGACGCAAGGCAAGGGTGCGAGCCGCCGCCTGCGTCACGAGGGCAAGGTGCCGGCGATTCTCTATGGCGGTCGTCAGGAGCCGCGCCAACTGTCATTCAATCACCAAAAGCTGATGACTTTGGTGGACGACGAGCGGCTTTACTCGTCGATCATGAATGTCAAGGTGGGCGGCGAAAACCAAGCCGTTATCCTCAGGGATATTCAGATGCACCCGGCCAAGAACCGAGTCGTGCACATGGACATGCAGCGGGTGGTGGAGCAGGAGGAGATCCGCATTTATCTGCCGATTCACTTCAAGGGCGAGGCGGTGGCGCCAGGCGTCAAAACACAAGGTGGCGTGCTCGCGCATCGTATGTCCGACGTCGAGGTCGTCTGCCTCCCGGCCGATCTGCCGGAGTTTCTGGAACTCGACCTGTCGGAGATGAATATCAACGAGTCGAAGCATCTCTCCGACGTGCCCTTGCCGAAGGGCGTCGCGATCCCGGCGCTTGCGCGCAACGATGCGGTCGTGGTCTCGATCCACTCGCCACGCGCCGAGGAGCCGGAGCCGACCGAAGGGGCAGCGGTGGCGGAAGGCGCTGCGGCCGCACCGGCGGCAGGTGCCGAGGCAGCCAAGCCTGGCGAGGCAGCGAAGCCTGCGGCTGGAGCGAAGCCTGCGGCTGGCGATGCGGCCAAGAAGGACGCGCCGAAGAAGTAAGCGCGCTACGGCTGAACCCGCTACGCGCCGTGACCTGGCACAGGTCGCGGCGCGGATCGCGTTTGATTGTCAGGGGGCTCCATGGCGGCAGTACCGCTCAGGCTGATCGTGGGCCTCGGCAATCCTGGGCCCGACTACGAGCACACGCGGCACAACGCGGGCTTCTGGTTGGTGGATGAATTGGCGCGCCGGCATGGCGCGAGTTTCCGCACCGAGCCGAAACATCAGGGGCAACTCGCGCGTATCCGGTTGGACGCCAACGAGCTGTGGCTACTCAAGCCCATGGGCTTCATGAATCGCAGCGGCGGACCGGTTGCAAGCGTGCTGGGGTTCTACAAACTAACAGTCGGGGAGGTACTCGTCGCTCACGACGAGATCGATCTTCCGGCAGGTGTTGTGCGCTTGAAGGAATCAGGTGGTCATGGTGGCCACAACGGGCTGCGCGACATCATTGCCGCGCTGGGCAGTGATTTCTGGCGACTGCGGATCGGCGTTGGACATCCCGGCGTGCAGCGCGAGGTGGTCGACTACGTGCTGGCACGCGCCTCCAGATCGGATCAGGCGCTCCTCGATACAGCGATCGTCGCCGGCGCGGATGCGATCGAACACATGCTGCGTGACGGCGCGCAGAAGGCAATGCACAAACTGCACGCGCGGCCAGCGCCGCCTGCTACGGAGTAACAATCGATGGGAATCAAATGCGGCATCGTCGGTCTGCCGAACGTGGGCAAATCGACGCTTTTCAATGCGCTCACACGGGCGCAGATCGCCGCGGAGAATTATCCGTTTTGTACGATCGATCCCAATGTGGGGATTGTGCCGGTGCCTGATCCACGGCTCGACCCACTCGCCGCGATCGTCAAACCGCAGAAGATTCTGCCGACGACCGTTGAGTTCGTCGATATCGCTGGATTGGTCGCGGGCGCTTCGCAGGGCGAAGGCTTGGGTAAAAAGTTTCTGTCGCACATCCGCGAGTGCGAAGCGATCGCGCACGTGGTGCGGTGCTTTGAGAATGCAGATATCGTGCACGTGTCGGGTCGCGTCAATCCGATTTCCGATATCGAGATCATCGACACGGAACTGGCGCTGGCGGATTTGCAGAGCGTCGAGAAGGCTGTCGACCGGGCGGGCAAGGCAGCCAAGAGCGGTGACAAGGAAGCGATCCGCAAGCGCGAGCTGTTCGAGCGTGTTCGCAAGCACCTCGATGGCGCGCAGCCGGTGCGGTCGTTAGCGCTATCGACTGAAGAGAAGCGTGACTTGCAGGAGCTGCACCTGCTGACAGCGAAGCCGGTGATGTATGTCGCAAATGTCGACGAAAGTGGCTTCGTCGACAACCCGCTGTTGGAGATGGTGCGGGCGCGGGCGGCAACCGAGGGCGCTGTGGTCGTACCCGTGTGCGCCGCGATCGAGGCCGAAATCGCGCAGCTCGAGGAAGCTGATCGCATCGAGTTTCTGCGGGAAATGCAGCTCGAGGAGCCAGGGCTAAATCGGGTCATCCGCGCGGGTTACGAGTTGTTGGGCCTGCAGACGTATTTTACGGCCGGCGAGAAAGAAGTACGCGCCTGGACGGTGCAGGCCGGGTCCACCGCGCCGCAGGCGGCCGGCGTGATACACACGGACTTCGAGCGCGGGTTCATCCGGG
>JAGRJB010000479.1 GCA_020442965.1 Pseudomonadales bacterium | reverse complement strand
ATGGGTGTGCTGACGGTGGCGGTGGTGACCCGGCCGTTCGACATGGAGGGTGCCAAGCGCTCGGCGACCGCGGATCGCGGTATGGCCGAACTCGGCAAGCATGTCGATTCGCTGATCACGATTCCCAATCAGAAGCTCCTGACCGTGCTCGGCGCACAGACGACATTGTTGGACGCGTTCAAGAGCGCTAACCACGTGTTGCAGGGCGCTGTGCAGGGTATCGCTGAACTGATCACACGCCCTGGTCTGATAAACGTCGACTTCGCCGATGTGCGCACCGTCATGAGCGAGACTGGCATGGCGATGATGGGATCGGGAGCCGCGAGCGGTGACAATCGCGCCCGCGAAGCAGCCGAGGCGGCAGTGTCATCGCCGCTGCTGGAGGACATCGATCTGGCTGGAGCACACGGCATTCTCGTGAACGTGACCGCTGGCATGGACTTGTCCATCGGCGAGTTCCAGGAGGTCGGCAACGTCATCAAGCAGTTTGCTTCCGATGATGCGACGGTTGTCGTCGGCACCGTGATCGATCCCGACCTGTCTAACATGATCCGCGTGACTGTGGTCGCAACGGGATTGGGCCGACCGGTCGCGCAGGTGCAGGCACGTCCCGCCTACGTGCGTGAAGCGGCGGTCGCACCGGCACGTGCTGCCGCGGCTGAACCGGCGATGCGTGTGGTGTCGCGGCGGCCTCTCACGGCGGCCGACTACGCGGCTCTCGACAAGCCTGCGGTGCAGCGTCAGCGCGCGGTCGGTGACGGGCTACGCCCGGACGCCGAGCCGGAAGACGTCCTCGACATCCCGGCGTTCCTGCGTCGCCAGGCCGACTGATCCGGTCGCGAGTGCGGCTTTGTGGTACGGTAGCGCCCCCCTGTTTCGCTCCCAGGGCGGGTGCTACCAACCCCTGCGGCCAAGTTCCCTTGTGGCCAAACTTTGAGGCGGAGAGATAACTCGTATGCTGGGCCAACGAACACTAAAGAACACCATCCGCGCCTCCGGCGTCGGACTGCACACCGGTACCAAGGTGCTGATGACCCTGCGACCGGGCGAAGTCGACACGGGTATCGTTTTTCGGCGCATCGATCTCGATCCGCCGATCGATCTGCCGGCGCACGCCGAGAACGTCGGTGATACGGAGCTCGGCACCACGCTCGTGAAGGACGGCGCGCGTGTTTCGACCGTCGAGCACTTGTTATCGGCGTTTGCCGGGCTCGGAATCGACAACGCGATCGTCGAGGTGAGCGCCCCCGAGGTGCCGATCATGGACGGTAGCGCCGGTCCCTTTGTGTTCCTGTTGCAGTCCGCCGGAGTTGCCGAACAGAAGACGGCGAAGAAGTTCGTGCGCATCAAGAAAACGGTGCGGGTGGAAGACGGCGACAAATGGGCCGGATTCAAACCCTTCGACGGCTTCAAGGTCAATTTCGAGATCGAATTCGATCACCCCGTGTTCAAGCGCCGCACTCAGGCCGCGTCGATGGATTTCTCCTCCACATCGTTCCTGAAG
>JAGRJB010000478.1 GCA_020442965.1 Pseudomonadales bacterium | reverse complement strand
CGAATCCCACCCCCTCCGCCACTTGTCGCGCAAAGTTAATGTCGTTTCTAATTGGATGTTCTGTGCAGAGTGCCCCGCTTGTCGGGGCTTTTTTTGGGTCGTGTAGTTGCAGGCTAGTTGCCCCTCGGTGTTTCGCTATGGACAGGCCTGGAAAGTGGGGTGCTCGCGAGCTGCACGCCATGTAGACCAGGCGATGCGCCTGCGGTGGCGGCAGCACTCGCCGAGGTGCACGTGGAGATCGTGCTTATTCACCCCTTCCGCGAAGGCAATGGCAGGGTGTCGCGACTTCTGGCGACCTTGATGGCGCTGCAGGCAGGACTGCCACTGTTGGATATCAGCGGGCTTAGAGGGTCAGCTCGACCAGGGCATTTCGCGGCCGTCCAGGCAGGGCTGGATCGGCGCTATCGGCCAATGGCTGACCTGTTCACCCAGCTCATTTCCGCGACTAGGAACCAGTGAGTCTGCCGCTCTTGATGTCACTGGTTAGGCGCTGGGAAACGTCCTTCACGGGGCGCCCTGTTTCGATGGCAGTCGAGCTGGATACGTTGGTAACCAAGCCACGGCGGTACGCGGTGGCATCGCTCAAGTGCCGGTTGCTGCTCGCCAAGGACTTCTTTTCCGTGTGCGAATTATGGCCGCGCAGGGGGAGGGCGCCGCTCCTGTCTGGGCGTTTTGCGATATGCTCCCGCCCGGAGCTGAGGGCAGTCTCGGCCGGCAGGGGCGGTGATTTCCAGCGGCGCGCGGTGAGCGTACTTCTGAGGGTATCGAAATCCGCCGCCAGGAATTTCCACCTTGAGATCAGCGGTTTGCGGAGCGGTTCGGATCCCACCGCTCCGCCAGATACGCCCGTCGCTGGCGCGGTATCATCCAGGCTGTGAACTCCCCCAGCATCACACGGCATCGTCGTCCGTTCCTCGCGCCACTCTGGTTGCTCGGCGCGCTGGGGATGGGGCTGTTCGTTCTGTTAGTCGGGGCGTTGCTCTACTATCAGCGGGCTACCGTGACGACCGTCCTGATCGTCCGTCATGCCGAGAAGGAACCCGGCGGCGGCGAGAACCCGCCGTTGTCTGCCGAGGGCGAGCGACGCGCCGAGCGGCTCGCGACACTTCTTGGCCGAGGCGGCAGTGTGTGGAGTCCGGTGGCGATCTATGTGTCGGCAACGGAGCGCTCAAAACAGACCGCAGCGCCGTTGGCGCGACTGCTGGGTGTCACGCCGATCGTGGCGGATGCGGATCCTGGTGTGATCGTGTCGCTCATTCAGGCGGAGCATCACGGCGAGATCGTCCTGGTGGTTGGGCACTCGAACACTGTGCCGGCGATCGTCGCGAAACTTTCTGGCCGCCACGACGTGCCAAAGATCGATGACGACGATTACGGCAATTTGTACGTCGTTGCGATACCGAGCCTCGGCAAAGCATCGGTGATGCAGCTTGACTACTGATAGAGTTGTTAGTTCCTGCCACCCTCGGCCAGCGCGATGCACTTCTGAACAAAGGCTTCGTGCTCCGCGATCCGAAAGTTTGCGACGATGACATCGCGAATTACACGGCTCGGATCGATGAGAAACGTGGCGCGCTGCACACCGAAACCGAGCGGTCCGTTCACGTCGTACATCCTGACGACGGTCTTTTTCTCATCGGCTAACAGCGCGAACGGCAGTGCATGCTTGTCACGGAAGCGACTGTGACTATCCGGAGACTGTGGGCTCACGCCCGCGACGTTCAGGCCCACCGCCTGCAAGTCGGTGTGCAAGTCACGGATCGAGCAGGCTTCGCTCGTGCAGCCGCGGGTGAAATCGGCGGGGTAGAAATAGAGAATCAACGGACCGCGATTGAGAAGTGACGTGAGCGAGATTTCCTGACCCGACTGATCGGGCAGTGTGAATTCCGGTGCGCGTTCACCCGCTCTCAGCATCTGCTTTGACTCCCTTTCAGCCGCCCCTCAAGGGTACCGTGCGTCCCAACTATAGGGCGCAACGCGGCCCAAGTCACCCGTGTGCGCTTTATTGGGTTGCGGGCACCGATGGCGGTGTTAGAATCGCGGCCCTTCTTGAGGGCGTGGCACCAGGCGCCGTGCGCCGAACAGGGGAGATGGGGCGGTAGCTCAGCTGGGAGAGCGTCGCGTTCGCAATGCGAAGGTCGCGCGTTCGACTCCCATCGGCTCCACTATTTTGTATTCCCATCTCCTTCTCGTCTCCCCATTGAGGCAGGGAATCAGTCGCGGTCGCCGCTCTGCC
>JAGRJB010000477.1 GCA_020442965.1 Pseudomonadales bacterium | reverse complement strand
CCCGAATTGTGGTTCGCCCGGAACTTGCGGAACTGTGCGTTGGTGACTTCCGTCACGCCGATATAGAACGGACGCTGCAAGGTGACGCGTCGCGAACCCTCGTTCGGACGGCGCCCCTGCTCGCGTCGTCCGCTACCCATCTGAAACACGCCGCCCGCCACCAGCTTGAGCGTGATACCACTCTTGGTTTCGATCGTCGCCGGCGCGTTGCCAACGATATCCCGCGGATCCACGAGATCGTATTGCAAGGTGCGATCGAGACCCGGAGCCAGGGCGAGCTCGGTCGAATACGACTCGAAGCCGCTCTTGCGCACTTCGATGCGCTGGCGCGCCGCCGGCAGGCGCAGCTCGAGCGGCGCAGTGCCGCGCGTTTCGCCATTGACTAACACCTCCGCGTCGGCCGGTTTGCCTGCGACGCGCACTGTAACCAAACGCGGCACGAGCTTCACACTGACAGTGCTCTCGTGGCCGGCCTCGGCGAACACGCGTCGCGTCACGCTGTCGTAGCCGGCGCGGGTGATTGCAACATCGTGCACGACGCCAGGCGATAGCTCCACTGTCAGCGGCGTCTTGCCGCGCAGCGCCCCACCGACCAGCACAGCGGCACCACTCGGGACCGAGCGCACTGACAACCGCGCGTCCGCTGCGCCGAGTTCAATCGGCCCAAGCAGCGCCTGCTCACCGGCTTGCACCACGACGCTCGATCGCCAGGCACGCACACCCGGCGCGTCGAGTTGGATACGGCGCACACCCGCCGACAACTCGAGCGTGAGCGGCGTATTGCCGAGCACCTTCCCATCAACCGTGACTGTTGCACCGGCCGGTACGCTCGCAATCTTCAGCACACCGAACGATGGCCGCATCGCAACTGTCACGGTCTGCGGCTCGCCGCGCCCAAGCACCTTGATGCGCGCGATCTGATCCAGGTAGCGCGGGGCGCGCAGGGTAAGCGTGCGATCACCCGCCGCGATCTCGACCACCGCCGGCACTTGCCCCACCTGTTTGCCGTCGACACTGAGTTCCGCAACCACACCGCCCGTATCGATGGTCACGCGTCCCGGCAATTTCTCGAGTTGCAATACCGCCTGCGATTCCACACCGCGTACCACGCGGACCGTCGTCTCGGCAGCGCGATATCCCGCTCGCTCAGCCCGCAATCGATGCACGCCCGGAAAAGCAAACAGCGTCTGGCCGGCATGCCACGCCAGCACGGTATCCGCCGCTCGAACTCGTGCATCGTCCGGGCTCAGCTTGAGAGCCACGCGCTGCACGAGGCTGAGTGCCAGAAAGGTCATAACTAACAACAGACCCGCCGCCCAGGCAGCGAACCGCCAGCGCGACTGACCTTTAACGGCGAGCACCGGTCCGACGGACGCGGCATCCAGCTGCAGCGATTCGTCCGGCTCGATCGCCGTATCGGCCGGTGTGGGCAACTTGACCGGCGCGACGCGCGTACCGGCTGGATAGATCGAAACGCTCGCTTCGGCCACGCCGAGTCGATCGACAACGAATTCAAGCTCTGCGCAACGGACGACGTCGTGCAGCGCCAGCGTCTGAGTCGTCTCGCAGGTGACGGCGTTTATGCGGAGCGCCTGATCACCGACCGCTCCCACACGAAGGCCGGCATCCGTCCAGACGAGGTGACAAGCGCTCGCTGATGTTGCTAGCGACGCAGCCGCTGCAGTCGTTCCGTCAGGCGCAATGAAGACCTCCTGATCGAAGCTGCGCTCTGCCTCGCCCGAGCGCACCATGATTCTGGGTGTTAGCGCAGCTGAATCCGAGAGCGTCTGCATCGCTAGCCGGCGCGAATGTTCAGATCGGTTCGACGCAACGGACGACGATCGTTTGAATATCCGTTCCTGGTGCGAGCGTGAATTCCCTGCGCACATCGCGATAGCCCGGACGACGCCCGATGATCGTGTACTGCCCCGGCTTCAACTCGAGCTCACGACGATCGAACGCGCCGAAGTAGCCAACGCGCTGAATTGCGACTTCCGTGGCATTGTCCGACTCGAGCGCGAGCGTCACCGGGCGATCGAACGCGGGCAGCAGCATCTCGATGCGCGAAATTTGCGAGCGAATGACGGGACCCTGATCGGGGAGCTCACGCGCACGCTGCAGGAGACTATCGGTTTCCTCACGTACGCCCGGGGCGGCCAGTCGTTCGGGCCGCTCGATCACGCTCTGCAGGCGACGCGACAAATCCGCGCGCGGTAAGGCACGCGCCTTGCCACGCTGCGCGAAGACCAGCGTGGGATCGGCAGCCAGCGCACGTTCGTAAAGTGCCAAGGCCTCCGTCCAGCGTTCTTCGGACACCATGCGGGCCGCAACCGCTTCGAGATCGGCGTCAGCAGCGCCGC